>CALWKN010000269.1 GCA_944381265.1 uncultured Clostridia bacterium | reverse complement strand
TCCCCGCCCCTCGCCTGGGCCCCCGAGGGAGGGAGTTCGGGGCCTGCGGCTCCCCGCCCCCTCGCGCGGGGGACGGAATCGACCCTTCGGGTCGATTCCCAGCGCCGCGCGTTAAGTTTTCGCAGAGCGCTTGACAGAAAGGCGCGCGGCGGGTATACTATCTCCTGTTGAAGCAGAAGCGCCCGCTTCTCACCCGCGCGGCCATGTCGCCGGGTCACAATGCAAGCACATGCACAAATGAGAGAAATGAGCGGGTGGATTCTGTCTGCCCGCTTTTCATTTGCGGGCAAAGAAATCAGACGGCATTCGGAGGTGCATCGGAATCAATATGGACATGATGATCAATGAAGAGATCCGCGACAGAGAGATCCGCCTCATCGGCCCGGCCGGCGAGCAGCTCGGCATCATGTCGGCGCGTCAGGCGCTGGAGATCGCCGAGGAGAAGGAGCTTGACCTGGTCAAGATCGCCCCAACCGCCAAGCCCCCGGTGTGCAAGCTCATGGACTACGGCAAGTACCGCTTTGAGCAGAGCAAGCGCGAGAAGGAAGCGCGGAAGAACCAGAAGGTCATCTCCGTCAAGGAAGTCCGCCTTTCCCCGACCATCGAGGAGCATGACACGCAGGTGCGCGTGCGCGACTGCATCAAGTTCCTGCAGAACGGCGACAGGGTCAAGGTCTCCATCCGATTCCGCGGCCGCATGATCACCCACTCCGATGTCGGACTCCAGGTGATGAACGAGTTCTACTCCCGGGTCAAGGATTACGCCGTCCTGGATCGCAAGCCCTCCACCGAGGGCCGCACCATGACGATGATGCTCTCGCCCAAGCAGGACAAATAGTTCATAAGAATTTCCCCGAAAGAGAGGAGGAACTGCAATGCCCAAGCAGAAGACGCACAAGGGCGCCGCAAAGCGCTTTTCCGTGACGAAGAACGGCCTGGTCAAGCACCAGAAGGCGTTCAAGGGTCACATCCTCACCAAGAAGAGCACCAAGCGCAAGCGCAACCTGCGCAAGACCGGTTACACCACCGCGACGGAGGGCGCGACCATCCGTCAGCTCATTCCCTACAAGTGAGAAAACCTGACGTGGGTATTCTAGAGGAGGCAGGAAACAATGGCCAGAATTAAGATGTCGGTCAACGCCAAGAAGCGCCGCAGGAAGGTTTTCAAGCTTGCCAAGGGCTACTTCGGGGCGAAGTCCAAGCAGTACCGCGCCGCGACCGAGCAGGTCGCCCGCTCTCTGCGCTACGCCTACATTGGGCGCCGTCTGCGCAAGCGCGACTTCCGCAAGCTGTGGATCGCGCGCATCAACGCGGCGGTCCGTCCCTACGGGCTGTCCTACAGCCGCTTCATCAACGGTCTGAAGCTGGCGAACATCGAGGTCAACCGCAAGATCCTGGCGGACCTGGCGGTCAACGACCCGCAGGCTTTCGCCAAGCTCGTGGACGCGGCCAAGGCGAAGATCGCCTAAAATACGGATACGGAAGGCTCGACGCCGAAAGACGTCGGGCCTTTTTTAAGCGAAAGGAGGAAGCGGCATGGAGCTCATGCGCCTGAGCAGCACGGCAAACCCGGAGGCGCGCTTCCTGCGCGCGCTGGAGGAGGCAAAGGCGCGGCGCGAGAGCGGCTGCATGCGCCTGGAAGGGCGAAAGCTCTGCGAGGAGGCGGCGCGAGAGCTGGAGGTGCGGACGCTCTTTGTGCGCGAGGGCCGGGAGGCGCGCTATGAAGCGCTGATCGCCGCCGCGGCGGCAAAGGGCGCGCGCGCCTTCCTCGTGACGGATCGCGTGCTCGAGTCCGTCTGCGCCGCGCGCACGCCGCAGGACGTGGTCATGGCCGCGGCCATCCCGCGCCTGCCGCTGCGCCCCGGCCCGCTGGTGGCCCTGGACGGCGTGCAGGACCCCGGCAACCTCGGCGCCATCGTGCGCACGTGCGACGCGGCCGGCTTTGGCGGCGTGGTGCTGGGCGCCGGCTGCGCCGACCCCTACGCGCCCAAGTCCATACGAGCCACCATGGGCAGCCTCTTTCGCGTGCCGATGGAAAAGACGATGGACCTGGCCGCCTACCTCACCGCGCGCAGGGCGGAGGGGCGCGCACTGCTGATCTCCGCCCTGGACGGCGAGGATTTCTTCGCCCGCGGCCCCCTTCCCGCCGACCCGATACTGGTCATCGGCAGCGAGGGGCGCGGCGTCTCGCCCGCGGTCGCCGCCTGCGCCACGCACCGCTATCGCCTGCCCATGGCCGGCGGCGCGGAGTCGCTCAACGCCGCCGTGGCCGCAGGGGTCATGATCTACGACATCTACCGCGCCGCGCGGGGAAGCGGGGTGGGGGGTGCGGGGGGAGGGGCGTAAAGGCCTTGTTGACAAAAGCGCCATAGGGTGCAGCTTGGGGCCGCGTCCTATGGCGCTTGGCGTTTTATGGAGACTCACGCCCGGGAGTTTCCGGGGTGTCAGGAGCTTTACCATCCGTTTCAGGTTTAATGCCGTCGCTGAGAGAAGGCAATGCTCATGAGCCTTGCCTAAACCACGCTTTCGCAATCGCCTCAAGTTGTGTTCGGCCTTTTGGTGAGAAAAATTCCCCTCACAGTAGGTTTTTCGCAGCCGCAGTGCTTCATAATATCCCGGCGTCCCATCATTCCTCATGTGCTGTTCTTCGCTTGCCCACTTGAAATATGCCCTCTCAACCACACGGTACTTCGCTTCCCCGGAGATGCACCGGCTGCGCAGAGGACATGCCGAGCACTCTCCCGCCGACGCCTTGTAGCGCTTCTGCCCCAGGCGGTCCCTGTAATTTGAAAATATGAGACGACACGCGTTTGGGCACGTCAGCGTATCGCTCTCACGGTCATATATGAAATCTGCCTCTGAAAATACGCCGGATGCGGGCTTCGGCAAATTGCGCTTAGGTATGTACGTCCGTATGCCCATGTCCAGCATGTCTTTGTGTATCTCCGAGC
>CALWKN010000268.1 GCA_944381265.1 uncultured Clostridia bacterium | reverse complement strand
CGGTTCGCCTTCCGCCCGCAAGCTCTGCTTGCGGGCGGAAGGCGAACAGCCGGCGCAGCCGGATTCACCCCCGGCGCACGAGGCGCCGCAGTTTTGCGCGCATGGCGGAGCGGCGATCGGCGGTGGCCTGCGCATCGGGGACATAGCGCCCGCCGCAAAGCACGAGCACGTCCCCCTCGCGCGCGGCCGGGTCCAGCAGCGCGCGCGGCACGGCGCGCACCGCCTCGCCCTCGGCGACGTAGGCAAGTTCCCCCTCCAGGCGGTCGAGCACGAGCACGGTTTTTTTTACGCGAACACGCCGAAGTAGCGGTCGAAGAACCGCTCCGGCGAGACGGTGTCGGCGATCTCGTGCGGGCCCTGCGGATCGCGCGCAAAGTGCGTAACGCCCATGAGCTTCTCGGAGGCAAGCTCGATCTCCACCTTGCCGCGGGCAAAGCCGCAAACGTCCGGCTCAAAGATCGACACCGCCGCCAGCGGGTCGTGGAAGGTCATGATGTCCGCGTGCTCGAACCAGACGGTGGAAAAGTCCTCCACGATCTTCAGCAGCGGGTGCGTAAAGCGGGCGCGCATTTCCTCGGCGCGCATCTGCACCTGCATCGTCACATCCAGGCCCACCGAGCGGTGCACCGGCGCCTTGCCGCGGTAGACGATGGCCGTGGCATAGGGGTCGTTGAGCGAGTTCCACTCGTTGTAGCCCACGGCCAGCTTGTGCTCAAACGAGCCGTTCATCAGCACCAGGCGCTTGAGCAGCGACGGGATCTCCGGATCCATGGCAAAGAGCAGGCCGACGTTGGTCATCGGGCCTATGGCCAGCAGCGTCACCTCGTGCGGGTTTGCCCGGATCGCGGAGCGCAGGAAGTCCAGGTACTCGCCCATGGGGAAGTCCGTGTCGTGCGGCCAGTTTGTAAGGCGGTCCGCCTGCGGCGCGTAGGCCTGCTTTACGTCCGTGAGCATCGGCAGCGCCGCGCCCGGGTAGACGGGAATGTCGCCGCGCCCGGCGGCGCGAAGCAGCGCGCTCACCATCTGCGCCCGCCGCACCGGCTCGCCGGAAACCGTCGTAACGCCGAGCAGCTCGCATTTTTTCTGTGCAAGCAGATACGCCAGCGCCGCGCTGTCGTCGATGTCCGAGCCGATGTCCGTGTCCAGGATCACCTTTTCCTTCTGTTCCGTGGTCATACTTGGGATACCCCCTTGCTTTGTGAAGATTCCATCAACAGTGTAGCGCAAACGCCCGGAATATGCAACACGTGATCGCGCCGCGGCGTTTTACTTACGGATTTTGCGCCGCACTTGCCCGGGCCCTCTTTTTGGTTTATAATAGAGAAAAGACCCGCGGCGCGCGGCAAAGGAGTGGGGTGGAAGCATGGACCGGCTGCTTACGGAGATCCAGGTCCTCTGGGCCAATACGATGGAAAGACTGACCATCAACGACCTCTTCGACATACTGATCGTGACGTTCATGATCTATAACCTCCTGCTGCTGACGCGGGAGACGCGGGCCAACCAGGTCCTAAAAGGCGTGGGCATCATCATACTCGCCTACTTCGTCTCGGACCTTTTGTCCCTGCAGGCCTTCAACTGGATCCTGCGCTACATCATGGACGCCGGCGCCGTGGTGCTGGTGGTGCTCTTCCAGCCGGAGCTCAGGCGCGCGCTGGAGAAGATCGGCCGCCGCACCGGCCTTGTGGACAAGATGCACCACCAGACCGACTCCGACGAGATCGACCGCATGATCGAGGAGATCATCCGCTGTATGGAGGACCTCTCCCGCCGCAAGGTCGGCGTGCTCATCGTCGTCGAGCACAAGACCGCCCTGGGCGACATCATCGAGACCGGCAATCCCATCGATTCCATCGTCTCGGCGCCGCTGCTGGAGAACATCTTTGAGCCCAATACCCCGCTGCACGACGGCGCCACCGTCATCCGCGGCACGCGCATCGTCGCCGCCGGCTGCTTCCTGCCGCTTACGGAGGAGAACTCCATCTCCAAGCAGCTCGGCACCCGCCACCGCGCCGCGATCGGCGTTACCGAGAACACCGACGCCCTCTCGCTCGTTGTCTCCGAGGAGACGGGCACCATGTCGATGGCCCGCGGCGGCAAGCTCACAAGGCATCTGGACGCTGAGGCCATCCGCACCGTGCTGCACGGCATCTACGACCCGGAGAAGGAGACCGTCAGCGGCGTCCTCACCCCGGTCCTTAGCAAGTGGAGGAGCAGAAAATGAGCGGCATCAACAACGAACCTCGCGAAACGAAGAAGAAGAGCAGGACAAAGGGCCGCCTGCGCCAGACGCTGGAGAAGATCCCCCTGCTGCGCCGCCTGCTGCGCAACCCCTTCCTCAAGGTGCTCTCCCTGGTCTTTGCCATACTGCTCTGGGCCATGGTCATGTCCCAGACCAACCCGCCAAGGGCCAAGGTCGTCTACGACGTGCCGGTGGAGCTGACCGGCGTCACGGACTTAAACGCCCGCGGCCTCTCGCTTGCCACCGAGGGCGGGGAGCTGCCCGCCAGCGTCGACGTGCGCCTGGAGGTGCCCATGAACGACCTTGGCCGCGCCACCGCCGACAACGTCCACGCAACCATCGACTTTTCCCGCATCACCACCACCGGCGACTACACGCTGCCCGTCAACCTTACGACCGTCTACGGTGAAACCACGTCCGCCACGGTGAGCGAGGTAAATGTCGCCATCGAGAGCCTCACCACCTCCGTCGTCCCCGTGCAGGTCACGACCTCCGGCACGCTGCCCGAAGGCCACCGCCTGGGCACGATCGTGGCCACGCCCTCCCAGTTCCAGATCACCGGCCCCGAGACGGAGGTCAACCGCGTCGTCTCCGCCGTTGTGCAGGTCGACCTCACCGACCTTAGCGCCGACTTCAACCGCTCCGTCGTCTACACGCTCGTAGACGCCGACGGCAATCCCGTGGAGTCCGCCAACATCACCTCCACCATCGGCAACTCCGTCTCCGTCTCCTTCCCCGTCTACCCGGTAAAGACCGTGCCCGTCACCTACGAGTCCTCCACCACCGGGCTCCTGCGCGACGGCTACTACCTGGAGGACATCGAGCTCTCGCCCGCGACCGTGCAGATCGCCGCCCCCGCCTCCGTCCTGGAGGAGATCGACTCCATCGCCGTCTCCACCATCGACCTTGACGGCGTCAGCGCCTCCTTCACCGAGAGCGTGGCCTTAAAACTCCCGGCCGAGGTGGTCTGGAGCGAGGTGAGCGACGTCGATGTCGTGGTGCGCGTGCGCGAGGAGGAGGCCACCCGCACGTTCACCGACCTTCCCATCACCTACCGCAACCTTGCGCCCGGCCTCACCGCCGAGCTCTACGACGCCCGCGCCAGCGTCTCCCTGACCATGGCCACCAGCGCCCTTCGCGCCGTCACCACCGACGACATCGAGGTCTATGTCGACCTTGCCGGCTACGACGAAATGCCCGATTCCGCCGTGCCCGTCAGCGTCACCGTCACCGCCCACACCGACTACGCCTACGAGCTCCTGAGCGAGGAGAAGATCATCGTCCGCATCGACAAGAGCGCCTAAAAACGCCTAACACCCCTTACGGAAGGAGGAGAGCGCCTTTGCTGGAACTGCTGCTCAGCCCAAGCTCCGCCCTTTTGCCGGAGGGCGGCCTGCTCGGCTTCCTGCTGCGCCACTGGCTCGGCGTGGCCGTCGCCGTGCTCGCCCTGGGCTTCTTGCTCGACCAGCTCTTCTATGTGCTGCTCTGCCGCCCCCAGGACCGCTGGCGCCGCCG
>CALWKN010000267.1 GCA_944381265.1 uncultured Clostridia bacterium | reverse complement strand
GTGCGGGGGAGGGGCGAAGCCCCTCCCCCGCCCAGGGGCGCCGTCCGTCCACAAGCTCTGCTTGTGGGCGGATGGCGGGCAGTCGGCGCAGCCGATTTCCCTCTGGACGCGCCGCTCCTACAGGGGGCGGATGCCCCACCCCGGCAGCCCTCGACTCCGTGGGGAAAGGGAGGGGATGCGGTCCGCCTGCGGCGTCCCTTACCCCTCCCTTTCCCCACAGGGCCCCCGCATCCACTCTCCCCGCCTGCGGCGGCTCGAGTGGATACGGAGGCCGTTGACTTCCCGGCGCGGAAAGACCTGTGCCGGGAAACGCCGCTGGCGCAAAAGGGAATGCGGCGATCCACCCCCTTTGCGCGCAGCGGGGGGTGCCGGGGGGCGGAGCCCCCCGGCGCCCCGACCGCCCTCTGGCAACAGGCTCTGCCTGTTGCCACAGGGCGGGCTGTCGGCGCAGCCGATGCAAAGAATGGCGGTTGCGCGCGGGGACGGTTTCCGCTATAATACGAGTAGGGCGGGGCGCAATTCGCGGCGCTCCGCTCAAATTTTGCAAGAAACGTCAGAAGCACCCGCGCGCAGGCCGGGGCAGGGAGGATGGAGAGCATGGCAAGAGTGGGTATCATCGGACACGGCGTGGTCGGCAGCGGCGTGGCGGACATATTGTGGAACAGCGCCGAGGTGCTGGAGCGCCGCGCCGGGGAGAAGGTGGAGCTAAGGCGCGTCTGCGACCTCAGGGACTTCCCCGCCGCGCCCTACGCCGCGCGCTTTACCAAGGACGCCGCGCTCGTCTGCGAGGCGCCGGACATCGACATCGTGGTGGAGTGCATGGGCGGCAAGGGCGCGGCCTATCGCTTCGTCAAGGCGGCGCTGGAAAACGGCAAGCACGTGGTGACCTCGAACAAGGAGCTCATCGCCGACTGCGGCACGGAGCTGGAGGGGATCGCCGCGCAAAAGGGCGTCTGCCTGCGCTACGAGGCCTCCTGCGGCGGCGGCATACCGGTGATCAAGCCCATCGAGGAGGACCTTGCCGCCAATCGCCTGACGCGCGTTGCCGGCATACTCAACGGCACCACCAACTACATACTCACCCGCATGCGCGAGGGCGGCGTCTCCTTTGACGCGGCGCTGAAGGAGGCGCAGCAGAAGGGCTACGCCGAGGCCGACCCCTCCGCCGACATCCTGGGATGGGACGCCCGCCGCAAGATCTGCATACTGGCGCACGCGGCCTTCGGCACGCCGCTGAGCGACGCCGCCGTGCGCACCGAGGGCATCGACCGCCTCACGCGCGAGGACATGCTCTACGCCCGCGAGCTGGGCCGCTCGGTCAAGCTCCTGGCCGAGGCCGAGCGCACGCCGCAGGGCTGGCGCGCCAGCGTCGCCCCGGCCATGCTGCCCGACACCCACCCCCTGGCCTGCGTCAGCGACGTCTTTAACGCCGTCCTCGTCCACGGCGACAAGGTGGACGACGTCATGTTCTACGGCCGCGGCGCCGGCGCCTCGCCCACGGCCAGCGCCGTCTGCGGCGACGTGCTGGACATCGTGCGCTGCCCGAAGAAGCGCGGCGCCCGCCCCGAGGGCGCGGACCTCCCCGCCCTGCCCAGCTTCACGCGCGAGCTGCGCCTCTTTGTGCGCGTGCGCCGGGCGCGGGGCGCCGAGACGGAGGCGCGGGTCCTTGCCGCCTTCCCCGGCGCGCGCCTTGTGCAGATCGAGGGCGAGGCCTTTGCCGACGAGTTCGCGTTTGTCACGGCCCTGGGCCAGGAGGACGCCCTGCTGAGCGCCGCCGAGAGCCTCGCCGCGGACCTGCCCTGCGGCGCGCCGATCCGCTATCTGACGCTGTAGGAAGGGGAGGGGAGAGGCGGCGAAAGCGCCGCCTTTCCCTTGTTTTTGGGGAAAAACGGGGAAAGAGAAAAAGTCAAAAAAATCTGCAAAAAAGGTGTTGACAAACGCGCGCACCTGTAGTATTATATACAACGTCGTCGGGAGAGACCGGCGGCGGGAAAAACCGGGGTGTGGCGCAGCTTGGTAGCGTACGTGCTTTGGGAGCATGGGGCCGGGGGTTCAAATCCCTTCACCCCGACCAATCCAATATGGCTCCGTGGTCAAGCGGTCAAGACACCACCCTTTCACGGTGGTAACAGGGGTTCGATTCCCCTCGGAGTCACCACTTTCTCCTCAGGATGTGCCTTTACACTTGGGCCTTTAGCTCAGTTGGTCAGAGCAGTCGGCTCATAACCGATCGGTCCGGGGTTCAAGTCCCTGAAGGCCCACCACAAACCTTGGTATGGCGCGGTAGTTCAGTTGGTTAGAATGCCAGCCTGTCACGCTGGAGGTCGAGGGTTCGAGCCCCTTCCGCGTCGCCATTTTCTTCGCTGCCTGGGTGGCTGTTGCAAGCCCTGCGTGGGATGTCCGTGCGCTTTGACAATGCTGGTGTAGCTCAATTGGCAGAGCATCTGATTTGTAATCAGAAGGTTGCGGGTTCAAGTCCCATCGCCAGCTCCACTTCCCCCGTGCGAAGAAACAAAAACTGCATACTTCATCATGGAAGGGTTCCCGAGTGGCCAAAGGGAGCAGACTGTAAATCTGCCGTCGCAGACTTCGGTGGTTCGAATCCACCCCCTTCCACCAGCGAGAATGGCGGAATTGGCAGACGCGCTAGTTTCAGGTACTAGTGAAGGTTCCTTCATGCAGGTTCAAGTCCTGTTTCTCGCACCAA
>CALWKN010000266.1 GCA_944381265.1 uncultured Clostridia bacterium | reverse complement strand
GGTCGGCGGACAGGGTGGTCTTGCCGGTGCCGCTGAGGCCGAAGAACACGGCGCTGTCGCCGTCATGGCCGATGTTGGCCGAGCAGTGCATGGGGAACACGCCCATCTTGGGCAGGATGTAGTTCATCACGGAGAAGACGGACTTCTTGATCTCGCCGGCATACTGGCTGCCGCAGATGACGACCATCTTTTCCTCATAGTTGACCAGGATGGCGGCCTCGCTGCGGGTGCCGTCGATCTCGGGGATGCACTTGAAGCCGGGGGCGGCGATGATGGTGAAGTCGGGCTTGAAGTCCACCAGATCGGCCTCGGTGGGACGGCGCAGCAGCTGATGGATGAACAGGTTCTGGCTGGCCAGCTCGTTGATGATGCGGAAGCGCTGCATGTACTTCTCGTCCGCGCCGGCAAAGCCGTCAAAGACGAAGATCTCGCGGTTCTGCAGGTAGGCGACGACCTTGCTGTAGATGGCGTCGTAGGTCGCCTTGTCGATGGGACGGTTGACCTTGCCCCAGGCGATCTCGTCGTGCACGGCGGGGGTATCGACGATGAACTTGTCGTTGGCGCTGCGGCCGGTGTACTTGCCGGTCTTGACGACCAGCGCGCCGGTGTTGCTAAGCGTGCCTTCGCCGCGGGCGAGCGCCTTTTCCGTCAAAATGGCGACGGGAAGGTTGCGGTAGATTTCCTTGGTGGCGGTAATGCCCAGGTACGTCAGATCCAAACTCATGGCAGGTTCCTCCCTTTATGGTACAGATATGGCAGCGAAGTGCCGGAGTCGTGTTGCCGGGTAAACTTCCAACGTTACCCTAATTCATAAGATTCGCGCTTCTTTCTATTTTTCCTGCCTGTAAAAAAATTTTGTTGAAAAATTCACAATATGAGGACAAAAACGGGGCGCGGAAAGGCTTTCCGCGCCCATGAGGGACGTTTTCCGCCGCTAAAAAATTAGCGCGTCGTTAGCGGGAAAGAGGGCGATCCACGTTTTTCCGGGGGCGAGGAGCACTTCGCGGCCCGCATCGTCGCGGTAGACGGTACGGTCCTGCGGCGTCCCGCGCGACCATGTGCCGCGCACGTGACGCCCGCCCACGAACAGGTCCGCCGCGCCCTCCCCCACCAGGGCCGCGTTTTGCATAACGGGGCTGACCGCCTCGTAATCAACCCATTGCACGATCACGTTGGCAAAGGCCGGCCGCACCATGGCGGCCTCGTCCCCGGCCATACGCGCCTCCTCCGTGGGGTAGCAGGCGAAGGGCCAGCCCGCGGCCTCGCGCAGATAGCCGCCCGCGGCCTCGTCCCACACGAAGCGGGCCAGGTAGCGCGCGTCCCCCCAGTCGAGGGTGAGCGGCGCGGCGGGGATCCCGGCCTCCCGGGCGGCAGCCGCGTCCGCCGCCTCTGAAAAGGCGAAGGGGCGGGCGATGGAATCCGCCGCCACGCGGGCCTGGAGGGCGTTGACGTCCACGCTGAGGTTGGAGGGGGCCTTCACGCCCTTGAGGCGGCCGCCCAGACCGCCGCGCCGGATATCCACGATATCGAAGGCTGCCGCCGAATCGGCCTTGAGCCGTTCCACGGCGTCGCCCAGATCCCCTCCGCCCATCGTCGAGCCGAAGGCCAGCGCGCCCTGCCACTCCTCGCGCAGGGAGGCCGAGGCGTCGCGCAGCGAGCGCACGGGGCCGCACCTCACCTTTTCGCCGCGAAGCAGCGCGTCGCTGAACAGCAGCGTCAGACGGGTGGAGGCGGCGTTCTTTTGTTCATCCCGGTACAGCAGGCTTTCATAGACGATGTCCGCCTGCTGCACGCCCCACAACGCCACCTTGCCCGCGCCCGCGGCCTGCACGGTCTTTCCTTCTGCGCGCGCGGTCCCGTATCCGTGGCCCACGCTCACCAGCACCGGCAGAAACCGGCCTGGCGGCACCTCGCAGCCCGTGGTGGGGCTGACCTGCGCGCGGGCGGGCAAGCCGCAGCCGATCACTGCCGCCGCAAGAATGGCGCAGCACCCCATGCGCACGCTGCGGCTTCCCGGCTGAAAACGGCGGCCCTTCATGGCTGCGCCTCCTCCGGCATACAGGCGGTTGCGGTTGGCGTCGGAAGGGAGCGCTGCGCCGCCGTGGGCGCCGGGGTAGCGCCCGCCTCCACCCGCATCTGCCCGGCCCCGCCGCTCTCCTGCACGATCAGCCCGGCGGCGAGATAGGTTTCCAGCGCGGAGACGTTTCCCATCGCGTCGGGCAGAACGAGCGCCATCGGGCCTGCCATGCCGTTTTCCCAGTTGCCGGGGGCCAGGACCAGCGCGCCGTTCTCATAGGCGTCCGTGATGAGGGCCTGCTGGGCGGCGTAGCCCTCCTCGCCGGGGCGCAGCCAGTCGCCGTCCATCCAGTGCAGCATATCCGCGACGACGCGATAAGCCGTATATTGCCATGTCGGCGTCTCCTGCACTCCTTCGGCAGGCCAGGCGGCGCAGTCCGTGCAGCTTGCGCCGGGCTCCAGCCAGATCAGATCGTCCGGGGGCTCGAGCATGCCGGAGGCGGTATCCACCGACCAGCTCACCAGCCAGATGTCCTGCGTGCCGTTGAAGAACCGGGCCTCCGCGCGCCACACGCCGCGCTCCGGCGCCGCGGCGGCCTCGGCCTGCGGCGCGAGGGCGGATGCGCCGTCCTCGCCCTCCGAAAGCGGCAGCACGGTTTCAAAAGCCGTGCCCTGCGCCGCCGGGTCCGCGCCGGAGGGGGTTTCGCGCACGCGGTCCACCGGCGTGCGGGCGGTCCACAGCGCCACGGCGGCCAGGCACGCGGCGGCCCCCGTCAGCAGGGGGACCAGGCGGGCGGCGCGGCGGCGCGGCCGGGGCGGAGCCTGCCGGCCCTCGTCCGGCCAGGTCAGGGGCGCGGCGGCCTTCTTCGTCCCGGCATAGGGCGCGGCAGCGCGGGCGCGCCCCTCGCGGATGGCGCGCGCCACCCGCTCGTCGGCCAGCGCCGGAGGCTCCAACCGCTCCCGCTGCGCGCGGCGGCGCAGCGCTTCATCAAATGCGTCATGCTTCATGGTTCGCTTCTCCTTCCGTCTCGATCAGCCGCCGCAGCCGCCTGCGCCCGCGCGACAGGCGCATGCACGCCGCCGGCCGGGGCACGCCCAGCGCCCGCGCGACCTCCTGCGCTGAATAGCCCTCATAATAGTACAGGGTGATCGCCTCGCGCTGGCCGTCCGGCAACAGGGCGATCAGGTCCGCCAGCGTGCCCGCCTCGCGCGGCCCCACGGGCGCGCACAGCGGCTCCGGGTCCTCGCAGGGCGTCTCCCGGCGCAGGCGGCGCAGGCGGTCATAGCAGCAGCGCACGGTGATCCTCGTCAGCCAGGGCCGCGCCGCCGCGTCGCTGCGCAGGGCGGACAGGTTTTCAAAGGCGCGCACTACCGCCTCGCTCACCGCGTCCTCCGCGTCCTGCGGGCTGCGCACGATGGCGCAGGCCAGGCGCAGCAGCGTCCCGCGCAG
>CALWKN010000265.1 GCA_944381265.1 uncultured Clostridia bacterium | reverse complement strand
CGCATCTACAACTTCTCCGACCGCGTCATCCGCCTGGAGCGCAAGAGCAAGGGCGGCGAGTTCATCAGCAAGATGAGCTGCGCCATCTCGCGGGACCTGGCCGAGCAGATCATCGCCGGCGACCCCTACGGCCTGGAGACGCTGAACCACCCGCTTTTGCAGGACGTCTACCGCATGATGACGACGCGCCTGCTCCGGCCCGCCGTCATCGTGGACTACGTGCGCGAGGCCTACGTCCACCCCTGCGAGGAGACGCGCGTGACGCTGGACAAGCAGCTGCGCACCGGCTTCCTCTCCACGGACATCTTCGACCCGCAGCTTCCCACCTACCCCTGCCTGGACCACGAACAGACCATACTGGAGGTCAAGTACAACCGGCGCTTCCCCGCGTTTCTTGTGCCGGTCCTGTCCTCCGTGCCGGCGCAGCGCAGCGCCATCTCCAAATACACGCTCTGCCGCCGCTACGAGTTCAACCTGTAAGCAATAAGGAGGAGGATCCCACCCATGGACAACAGCACCGCCACCACCTTTTCCGACGTCTTTAAGGACAACTTCCTGTCCGGCTTTTCCCTCTCCACGCAGAACCTGACGCTGCCAAACGTGCTCATCTCCCTTGGCATCGCCTTTGTGCTGGGCATGGTCATCTACTTCATCTACAAGAAGACCTACCGCGGCGTGCTCTACAGCCACAGCTTCAACCTCTCCCTCGTCATGCTCTCCATGGTGACCACGCTTGTCATCATGTGCATCAGCTCCGCGCCGGCGCTGTCCCTTGGCATGGTCGGCGCCCTGTCCATCGTCCGCTTCCGCACCGCGGTCAAGGACCCGATGGACACGGTCTACATGTTCTGGGCCATCGCCGTGGGCATCACCGTGGGCGCCAACTTCATCCTCTTTTCCATCATCGGCACGCTAGTCATCGCGGTGATCCTGCTCGTCCTCTCCTTCACCGCCAACCACAGCGGCCAGAACTACCTGCTGGTGGTGCACTACGACGAGCGCTACGGCAAGGAGGTCTCCGGTGCCATCAACAAGATGGTGCCCCGCTACCGCTTGAAGTCCAAGACCGCCACGCGCGGCGGCGTGGAGATGACGCTGGAACTGCGCCTGCAGGGCAACCGCTCCAACATCGTGGACAACCTGCTGGGCGTGCCGGGCGTGCTGGACGCAACGCTCGTCGCTTTCCAGAACGAGATCGCCTGAGGAAAGGCGCCCCCCTTCCCCCCGCGCATGCGGAAGAAGGGGGCCTTTTTCTACCGAGAAGGAGGGAAGACCCGTGCGAAAAACGCATCTGCCGGCGCTGTTTTTGGCGCTGCTGCTGTTCCTTGCGCCGCTTTGCGGCTGCGCGGCGGGGCCGCGCCTTACGGTGACGTTCCTTGACGTGGGCAAGGCGGACTGCATCCTCCTTACGCTGGAAGACCATGCCGCCGTGATCGACTGCGGCGAGCAGGACGACGCCGAGGACCTGCTTGCCGCCCTTGCGCAGGCGGGCGTGGAGGAGCTGGACTTCCTGCTGCTGACGCACCTGGACAAGGACCACATCGGCGGGGCGGACGTGCTGCTGGAGAACGTCCCCGTCGGCGCGCTCTACGCCCCGGATTACGACAAGGGCAACAAGCAGTACGAGCAGTACGTCGAAGCGCTGGAGGAAGTGGGCATCGAGCCCGTCCACCCGACGGAAGCCCTCTCCTTCGCCTTCGGCCCAGCGCTGGTCACGCTCCTGCCCGGGGAGAAGGCGGTCTACGAGGAGTCCAACGACTACTCCATCTTCCTTGCGCTGGAATACGGGCAGACCTCCTTCCTCTTTGCCGGCGACGCGGAGGAGGAGCGCCTTAAGGAATACCTGGACTCCGACTGGGCCGACCGCCGCTTTGACGTACTCAAGGTGCCGCACCACGGCCGCGCCTGCGATCTTACGGAGGCGTTCTTTGCCGCCGTGTCCCCGCGCTTTGCCATCATCACCTGCTCTGAGGAGGAGATGCCGGACGAGGAAGTGGTCTCCGGCCTGCAGGCGCTGGGGGCCAAGGTCTACGGCACGGTCTACGGCGACGTCACCGTCGTCTCCGACGGGGAAACCCTCTCCATCCGCTAGGGCGAAAAAAATTTTTGATTTTCTTTCCCGCTTTAATGTTCGTTTCATCTTCGGGGCGTATCCTATAGTCAACAACAAGGGAACGAAATCCCCGAAAGGAGAACGAACCATATGAAAAAGACCATCGCCCTTCTCGCCGCCGCCCTCGGGCTCTCCGCCCTGCTGCTCACCGCCTGCACCGCTCCGGCCGACAGCGCCCAGGTTTCCCAGCCCATCGCCTCCCCGACGGTCAACGCCCCTGTCGACACCAAGAGCTCCACCGTCGTCTCCTCCCAGGATCCGGACCAGGCCCTGCCCACGCCCGGCGCCAGCGTCTCCATCAACACCCCCCAGCCCACCGACGTCTCCGGCCGCATCACCGAAGAGGACGCCAAGGAAATCGCCCTGACCCACGCCGGCGTTAGCGAGAGCGACACCACCGCCCTGCGCATCAAGCTCGACTACGACGACGGCGTGGAGGAGTACGAGGTCTCCTTCTACGTCGGCAACCGCGAGTACGACTACGACATCGACACCAAGACCGGCACCATCCGCAGCTTTGACTCCGAGATCGAGGACGACATCCCCGTCGCCAGCGCGCCCGCGGCGCCCGCTTCTTCCGGCAGCGTGAGCGAGGACGAGGCCAAGCAGATTGCCCTGACCCACGCCGGCGTCAGCGAGTCCGAGACCGAGCGCCTGCGCGTGAAGTTTGAGCGCGACGACGGCGTGGACCAGTACGAGGTCACCTTCCACGTCGGCGCCATGGAGTACGACTACGAGATCAACGCCAACACCGGCAAAATCCTCAAGAGCGAATCCGAGTACGACGACGACTACGTCAGCCCGACCGAGGCCTCCGGCGCCGCGGTGAGCGAGGATGAAGCCCGCTCCATCTTCGCCGCCCAGGTGGAAGGCGCCTCCGCCTCCGACGTGCGCGTCAAGCTCGAGCGCGACGACGGCCGCATGATCTACGAGTGCAAGCTCATCCTCGGGAGCACCGAGTACGAGGGCGAGATCGACGCTGCCACCGGCAAGATCCTCGACTGGGACGTGGACTGATCCCCTCCTCCTTACCGCCGCGAACCGCCCCTTTTCGGGGCGGTTCCAGACTGTCGAAAAAGTAGGGGCACTCTCTTGGGGATGTATGAAGGGGCGACTGCGCCCCCGTGCAGCATACGCTGCCCGGGGATTCCGGCCTGCGGTGCCCCTTCGGGGCGTCCTCGGCCTCCAGGTTCGCTCCGCTCACCCTTGGCAGCCCCTTCATCTTCAATCCGCAGCGGCGGCGTGTACGCCGCGAGGGAAGGTTCCGTAGGAACCGTTTCTGGTATCCGGCGCCCTGCGCGCAGCGCGCAGCACTTCCGGAGGGGGCGAGCCCCCTGGCGGGCCGTACAAGTCGCAGGGTTGGTAGGCCCGAAAACCCGG
>CALWKN010000264.1 GCA_944381265.1 uncultured Clostridia bacterium | reverse complement strand
AGGCGGCGCACCCAGGCGAAGTTGAGCTCGCGCCAGCGCTTCATGCCCAGCGTCGTGCCAAGATAGCCAAAGAGCAGGTAGACCGCGGCGCCCAGGACCGTGTAGAGCAGGGAGGCGCGGCCGCGGGCGAACATGGCCATGATGAGAAAGGAGAGCAGCACGCCCAGCAGCAGGCCGAGGGAGCCGAAGATGAGGTCCATCACCGGCACGGAGGAAAGCCGCCCCTCGGCGCGGCGCATCCAGCGCAGGGCGGCGCGCCAGCAGAGCGGGGAAAAGAAAAAGAAGAGCAGGGCAAAGACGCCGCCGCTCACGAGATGGGCGGAGATGGCGACCCAGGGATAGAGGTCGGCATGGTCCGGGGAGAGGAGCTTGCTCTCCACCAGGAAGGCGAGGAACTCCCCCGCCAGGCCGAAGCCGAGCAGCAGCCCCGCCGCCGTCAGCAGCCAGCGCCAGAATGTATTCATCGTAAAAAACGCACCTCAAATCACAAAGGGGAATGGCGGACTTTAAAAGAGGAGGGCGAGGGCCTCGCGCAGCGTGGCGACGCCGCGCACTTCCAGCCCCTCGGGCAGGCGTAGGGCGCGCAGGTTGCCCTTGGGCACGACAAGGTGGGTAAAGCCCATGCGCGCGCACTCGGCCAGGCGGCGGTCCATCAGGCTCACGGCGCGCACCTCGCCGGCCAGGCCCACCTCGCCGATCAGCGCCCAGTCCGCCGGCAGCGGCGCGCCGCGCAAAGAGGAGACCACCGCCGCGCACAGGGGCAGGTCGCAGGCGGGCTCGTCCAGCTCCAGGCCGCCCGCGACGTTGACGTAGGCGTCCTGGTTGTAGAGGGAAAAGCCAGCCCGCTTTTCCAGCACCGCCAGCAGTAGGGCCATGCGGTTGTAGTCAAAGCCCAGCGCCTGGCGGCGCGGCGTGCCAAAGGCCGTCGGGGCGATGAGCGCCTGCAGATCGACCAGCACCGGGCGCGTGCCCTCCATCGAGACCGCCACCGCCGAGCCCGCCGCTCCGGGGATGCGGCCGGAGAGCAGGAACTCCGAGGGGTTTTCCACCTGCTCCATGCCGCTTTGCTCCATGCGGAAGACGCCGATCTCGTTGACCGAGCCGAAGCGGTTCTTCGCGGCGCGCAGTATGCGGTAGTCCTGGTGGCGGTCGCCCTCAAAGTAGAGCACCGCGTCCACCATGTGCTCCAGTACGCGCGGCCCGGCAAGCGCGCCTTCCTTGGTCACATGGCCGACGAGAAAGACGGTCGTGCCGGACTGCTTGGCCGCGCGCATGAGTATGCCGGTGGCCTCGCGCACCTGGGAGACGGAGCCGGGCGTGGAGGTCTTGCCCGGCACGTAGACGGTCTGTATGGAGTCCACGATCAGGTAGTCCGGGGAGAGGGCCTCGCGCTGGGCCTCGATCTCGTCCAGGTTCGTCTCGCTCAAGACGTAGAGGTTTTCGCCGGACACGCCGAGGCGGCGGGCGCGCATCTTGATCTGGCGCGTGCTCTCCTCGCCCGAGGCGTAGAGCACGCGCGCGCCCTTGGCCGCCAGGCGCGCGGATACCTGCAAAAGCAGCGTGGACTTGCCGATGCCGGGGTCGCCGCCGATCAGCACCAGGGATCCGGGCACGATGCCCCCGCCCAGCACGCGGTCGAACTCCTCGATGCCGGAGCGCCGTCGCGCCTGCTCCCCGTCCTCGATCTCGCTAAGGGGCTTTGCCAGATGCGAAGGCGATGCGACGGAGCGCGGGCGCAGGGGCCCGGCGGCCGCGGCGGGCGGCGGCGGGGCCTGCTCCTCCATCTTGTTCCAGGCGCCGCAGGAGGGGCAGCGGCCCATCCACTTGGCGGACTCGTACCCGCACTCGGCGCAGACGTAGAGCGGCTTGATCTTTGGCATCGCGTTCTCCTTTTCTTTGTCAGGCGTTCACTTCCGCCCAGGCTGCGCGCACCTGCTCGATGAGCAGCGCGGCGCCGGCGGCGAGGTAGCGCTCGCCCAAATCCTTATCGCCCAAGCGCGGGTCGTCCTGCACGGAGAAGTCCGCGCTCGGGTGTCCGGCAAAGGCGCTGCCGTCGGCCATGCCGGTCTTCCACATGTAGATGGGCTCGCCCGCGGGCGGAAGCTTGGAAAGGTCCACGCTGTCGGTCAGGGCCATGGCCTGGGAGATCTCGCAGCGCGTGGCGTGGCCGGGGTCCTCGCCGGGGAAGCCCAGAGAAGCTGCCGGGAAGCCGACGAGCACGCGCGAGGCCGTCTCGCCGCTGAACTCCGCCGCAAGGCGCTGCAGGGCGCCGAGCTGCCCGCTCGCGCCGTGGCCGTTGACAAGGACGATGAGCTTATACTTTTGTTTGACCAAAAGGCGCAGGTACTCGCGCACGGTCAGAGCGAAGATCTCTTCGCGGAAATAATAGGAAGGGGTGGAGTTGTCGGGGAAGTCCATGCCCACGATGTACTGCTCCGTATCGGCAAAGCCGAGGTTGCGCAGCGTCTGCGGGTCGCGCTCGCGCTCCGTGCCGACAAAGAGCGTGGGCAGCACCACGCCGCCGACCGCCGCGGCGCAGCGCAGCGCGCTCTCGCGGGCGACGAGCGGGTCCACGCCAAAGGGCGCGGCCGGGCCGTGCCACTCCAGCGGGCCGATGGGCAGATAGGCGATGGAGCAGCGCGCCTTCTCCGCTTCGATCTGATCGGGGCGCAGGTATTCCAGACGAAGTTCACGCATGCGTTTGCGACCTCCTTTTGCACATTGGTTCCGCCTTTAAGCATAGCAGAAAACGCTCGCCCTGTAAACCGCGGCGCGCAGATTGCGGCGGCGGCATATAACGCGCTTTTAACACGGCGGCGTTGTGCTTTGCGCCGGTTTGCCCTACAATGAGGAAGACAAACATATGGGGGGCTTTTCTTGTGGACGGCTATGTGGGCGTGATCATCAACCAGGTGCTGCTGATGCTGATCCTGGTGGTGGCGGGCGTCGTCAGCTTCAAGACGCACATCGTCACCGCCGAGGGCGGCAAGCACCTTTCCAACCTCCTGGTCCTGCTGGTGAACCCGGTGGTGATCTTCGTCTCCTACCAGCGCGACTTTTCGCCGGAACTGCTGACCGGGCTGCTGCAGGCCTTCCTGCTGTCGCTGCTGGGCTTTGGCATCGCCATGGCGGTGGCCTATCTATGCCTGCGGAAAAACGGCAAGTACGACGCAGCCATCGAGCGCTTTTCCGTCATCTACTCCAACTGCGGCTTCATGGGCATACCGCTGGTGATGGCGATGCTGGGCACGGAGGGCGTCTTTTACCTCACGGCTGTGATGACGGCCTTCAACCTCCTGGTCTGGACGCACGGCCTCTTCCTCTTCACCGGCTCGGAGAGCTTCAGCGCCCGGGGCCTGATGCGGGCGCTGTGCTCGCCTTCGATCCTGGCGGTGCCGGTGGGGCTGCTCTGCTTCCTGCTGCAGTGGCGCGTGCCGGGCGTGCTGTACGAGGCGCTGGAGTACGTCTCCAACATGAACACGCCGCTGGCCATGCTCATCGCCGGGGCGACGGTGGCGCAGACCAATTTGCTTCGGGCCCTGACGCGCGGGCGCGTCTACTATGTGACGTTTTTAAAGCTGCTCCTGGCGCCGGCGCTGATCGTCCTGGCCCTCTCGCTCTTTCCCGTGCCGCAGATCGTGTCGCTGACGGTGGCGGTGGCCATGGCCTCGCCCACGGCCACGATGGCCACGCTCTTTGCCATACGCTACGACCGCAACGCGGTCTACGCCTCCGAGCTCTTCGCCGTGACCACCATACTCTCGGCGCTCAGCCTGCCGCTGATCGTCCTGCTGGCAGAATATCTGCTGTAAAGGGGGAAGCATCCATGCGCGCGGAACAGGAAAAGACGCTGGCGGAGCTGTTCTCCGCCTATCCGGCGCTGCGCCCGCTGGACGGGGAACTGCGCCGCGCTTTTGCGCTGCTGCGGGCGGCGTTCCGGGGCGGCGGCAAGCTGCTCGTCTGCGGCAACGGCGGCAGCGCCGCGGACAGCGCGCACATCGTGGGAGAGCTGATGAAGGGCTTCCGGAAAAAGCGCCCCCTGCCGCCCGGGGAGGCCGCCGCGCTGCCGAAGGAGATCGCCGCGCGCCTGCAGGGGGCGCTGCCCGCGCTGGATCTTACGGCGCTCTCGGCGCTGAGCACGGCCATCGCCAACGACGTGGACGCGGAGATGGTCTTTGCCCAGCAGGTTTACGGCTACGGCCGCGCCGGGGACGCGCTGCTCGCCCTCTCCACCTCCGGCGGCTCGAAAAACGTGGGCAACGCCGCGCGCGTCGCCCGCGCAAGGGGGCTGACCGTGCTCTCCCTCACCGGGGAAAAGGAGAGCGAGCTCTCGGCGCTGAGCGACGTCTGCCTGCGCCTGCCCGCGCGGGAAACGGCCCGCGTGCAGGAGTACACGCTTCCCGTCTACCACGCCCTCTGCGCCCTGCTGGAGGACGAGTTCTTTTTGGAATGACAAAACGGCCCGCCGGTCTCCCCTTGCGGAAGGGGGAGCGGCGGGCCGCGTTTTTTGTTTAGACGAGCAGCGCCCGGCGCGCCGCGTCGCGGCTGAAGCGGAGCAGCAGGCGCAAGGCCGCTTCCGCGTCCACGCTTTCGCCGCGGCGCAGGGCTTCGTCCAGCGCCAGCACCTGCGCGTCCAGACCAGACAGCAGCGGCCGCAGCGCCGCGCGGTTCTGCGCAAATTCGCCCGTCTCCAGCGCGCGCAGGTCCTGCAGCAGGAAGAACGCCGCCTTGCACATCCCCGCAAGGGCCTCGGGCGCGCAGGGCGCGGCCCCGTGCACCGTGCGGTGGCAGAGCTCGTGGAAGAGGTTGTTGCTCCCAAGCTGCACATAGCGCGCCGCGTCCGCGCGCGTGTGCGGCGGCAGCAGCGGGGCGAGCGCGCCATAGACGTCCCTCGTCGTATGCAGCAGGTGATACAGCTCCAGGGGGTTCCAGCGCAGGAGGTCCTCCCGCCCGCAGACAAAGCCACAGGCAAGGTCGAACTGCCCCAAAGATTGCAGTAGCGCGCGGTAGGCGGTCAGATCCTCGTAGGTGAGCCCTTCCAGCACCAGCATCACGTCGATGTCGCTGTCCTTGCGCGCTTCGCCGCGCAGGCGGCTGCCCTGCAGGCCGACGTAGAGCAGCCGCGCGCCAAAGCGCGCCCGCAGCGCCGCGACAAGGTCGTCAAGGTAAGCGGTAAGGTCAAGCATCGTCTTCTCCTTTCACGGGTTCGCCGAGGAAGCAAACCGCGCGCGTGGGCACGGTCACAAAATCCCCTTGCGCGTGACGGGCAAAGCACGCCCGCAGCGCCGCTGTGAAGGCGGCGTAAGTCTCGTCCGCCGGCCGCGGCGCGTAGGAGGAGGAGAGCACCCGCCGCACGAAGGTCTCCTCGTCCTGCCGCGCGTCGGCAGGGAAGGAGGCCGTTTCATAGGCGGCAAAGAAGGCGGGCAGGCGCGGCAGGCTCTCCGCAAGGCCGTGCGCAAGGCCGGTGAAGGCGGGGCAGAAGGCGCGCAGGACCTCGCCTAGGTCGCGGCACAGCGGCGCCTCCTCCTCCCGCGCCAGCCAGGCCAGCAGCACCTTGCCGCCGGGGCGGAGCAGGCGGCGGCACTCCCGGGCGAAGGCGGGCGCGTCCAGCCAGTGGAAGGCCGAGGCGCAGGTCACGATGTCCAGGCTCTGCGCGGGCAGGCCGGTGCGCTCGGCCCGGCCAAGGCGCGGGTAGAAGCCCGGCTCGCGCAGCAGGCGCGCCATGGCCTTTTCCAGCATCTGCGCATCCGGATCCAACGCGTAGACCACGGCCCCGCGCGAAAGCAGCCCCTCGGTGAACTTGCCCGTGCCGCAGCCGATGTCCGCCGCGCGCGCCCCGGCCAGGGGAACGCGCGCTTCCAGCCAGTCGAACAGCGCCTGTGGGTAGCCGGAGCGGGCGGCGGCGTAGTCCTCCGCGCGGCCGGCGAATTCCCCGCTCATCCGTGCATACCGGAGGACTGGCGCTCCATGTTCTCCACCACGATGTCGTGGATGTCGCCCAAGGAGGCGCAGTACTCCAGCACCTTCCAGGGCTCGTTGGTGTGGTAGTGGATCTTGATGAGCATGTCGTCGCCCACGGCCAGCAGGCAGTCGCCGGGGATGTTGTTCTCGATGTGGTCGTGGATGGCGGTCTCGTCCAGGTCGTCGCCCTCGATGAGGAGCTGGGTGTCAAAGCGGTATTCCAGCATGGGAAAGCTCTCCTTTCCGCGCGGGGGGTCCTTGGCCGCCGCGCGTTCCAATGTATGCCTATTCTACCATTGCGCGCTTCTTTCTTCAACCGCGTTTGCCTATTTATAGGCGCGCAGCGCGGCAAGCTCCGGCACGCCGCGCGAGGCGGTGACAAGCACCCGCAGCCGCCGCGCACCGGCGGCGCTCTCGCTCGTCAGCGGGTTTTGCAGGGCGAAGGGGTCCTGCAGGCGGCAGAGGCGGCGGTGGCCGATGCTCGCGCCCTGGTAGAGGGGGAAGTGCGTGCCGCCCGCCTCCTCGCAGACGATCTTAAAACTCTCTGCGCGCTGCCCCTGCCGCAGGTCTTCGCGCAGCTCTATGGTGCGCACCGGCGGCGAGCCCTCCGGGAAGACGAGCTCCCACTCGCCCTGCCAGCGGCTGCCGTCGTCCAGGCGGCGCACCTGCACGGGCAGGGGCGCGCCGAACTCGGCCCGCAGCCGCTCTCCCAGTTCCCGCAGGCGCCGCACGTCCCTGTCGTCGATGCGGCCGCGGCGGTCGGGCGGCACGTTGAGGTTCAGGGCGGCGTTGGCCCCGACGCTGGTAAGGTAAGTGGAAAACAGGCGCTCCAGGCTGTGCGGCTCCTCGTTTTCGTGCCAGAACCAGCCGGGGCGGATGGACATGTCGAACTCGCAGGGGCAGAAGGCCAGCCCCTTGGAGTAGAAGATCTGCGGCTGCGTGCCGATCAGGGGGTCGGTGTTGTACAGCGCGGCAAGGTCGCCCGCGTCCGCCAAAGGCCCGGGGCCGGTCTGCACCTGGGCGTAGGGGCAGAGCTCGCCGGGCACCACCGCCCACTCCGCCTGGCGCGCCCGCCCCGCCTCGTTGCCGCACCAGCGCACGTCCGGGCCGTAATCGTTGAAGATCACGGCATTCGGCTGGTACTTGCGGATGAGCCCGATGTAGCGCGGGAAGTCGTAGACCTGCTTCTTCCCGCTCGGCCCCTCGCCGCAGGCGTTGTCGAACCAGACGCAGAAGATCTCGCCGTAGCCGGTGAGCAGCTCCGTCAGCTGCTCGCAGAAGA
>CALWKN010000263.1 GCA_944381265.1 uncultured Clostridia bacterium | reverse complement strand
GGCGGCGTCCAGGTCCTCGGCGATGGGCCTGCCCTTTTCATAGACGACGCGCCCGGCCACCATGGTCATCTCTACGTCGCGCGAGTTGCCGCCGTAGACGATGTGGTGGACGAGGTCCGTCATCGGGTGATAATAGGGCTGGTCCAGGTCCACGAGGCAGAGGTCCGCCTTGAACCCCGGCTCGACGCTGCCCACGTCCTCGTACCCGAGCGCGAGCGCGCCCCCGCGCGTGGCCAGGTAGAGCGCCTCCTCCGCCGGCAGGACCGTGGCGTCCAGCAGCCGGCCCTTGTGCAGCAGGGCGCAGATGCGCATCTCCTCCCAGAGGTCCAGGCTGTTGTTGCTGGCCGCGCCGTCGGTGGCGAGCGCCACGCGCACGCCCTTGCGGAGCATCTCCGGCACGCGGGCGATGCCCGAGCCGAGCTTGAGGTTGGAGCAGGGATTGTGCAGGACCGCCGCGCCCTTTTCCGCGACGGCCTCGATGTCCTCGTCGCTCAGCCACACGCCGTGCGCGAGCAGCGCGCGCGTGCCGTCAAAGAACCCCACGCGGTCGAGCGCGCCCACGGGCGTGCACCCGTGCCGGCCGATGCACGCCTCGTGCTCCGCGCGCGTCTCCGAGACGTGGATGTGCAGCGGGCAGCCGAGCGAACGCGCCGTCTCGCCGCACTTCTCCAGGAAGGCGGGCGTCGCGGTGTACTCGGCGTGCGGGCCGAGGCCCACGCGCACAAGTCCCCCCAGCGCGCCGTCGTACTCGCGGAAGAAGGCGACGTTGTCCTCCAGCTGCTGCGCCGCGTTGTCCGCCTGGCCAAAGAGGCCCATGGAGAGCGTGGCGCGCAGGGGCATCTTCTCCAGCGCCGGGATCAGGGCGCGGTTCTGCGTGTACATGTCGTTGATCGTGGTCACGCCCGCGCGCGCCATCTCGCACAGCGCCAGGAGCGCGCCGTCGGTGACGGACTGCGGCGTCTCCTTGGCCTCCATGGGGAAGATGCGGGTATTCAGCCAGGTGTGCAGCTCCATGTCGTCCGCGCCGCCGCGGAAGAGCACCATCGGCAGGTGCGTGTGGCCGTTGACAAGGCCCGGCATGAGCAGTTTCTTCCCGCGGCCGTCGATCACCCGCGCCCCGGCGGGGATCTCCCGGGGCGCCTGACCCACATGGGCGATGCGCGCCCCCTCCACCACGACGCTGGCGTTTTGCAGCACCCGGCGCTCTTCGTCCATGGTCACGACATGGACGTTCTGAAATACGGTCGTCAAGCCCCGTCCCCTCCTTTTTTCTGCGCGCCGCCTCAGCCGACGCGCACCTCAAACTCGCAGTACGGATCGCCGTTGGCGCAGCACTTGGTCTCCACCACCTCGACCGGGCGGCCCAGAGGCCGGGCAAAGCAGCCGGCCGCGGTGCCCGCCTCGTAGGCGCAGATCTTCATGCCGATGTTGGGCAGGCCGTAGCAGTCCGCGCACTCGTAGTGGCGGTAGACACCGAAGTTCTCCTCCGCCACGACGATCTCCTCGCGCGCGTAGCGGTGGCGCGCGGCGATGGGCTGGTTGCTGCGCAGGATCTCCGGCAGCGTCTTGCCCATGAGCATGGGCGCGATGAACACATCGCCGATGACGCGCGCCACCTCGTACTCGATCTTGAGCAACTCCGGGAAGAGCAGGAAGGAGAGCGTCTGCCGCTCACGCATGTACATGACCTGCATTTCGTTCCCCAGCGTCGGGCGGAAGGGGACGCCGTCGTCGTAGAGCTTGTACATGCCGAGCATGGACTCCACCAGCGCCTCCTGGCGGCGGACGTAGGCGCTCATCTCCTCCGAGGCCGCCCGGTCGATGTGGATCCTCTCGCGCAGCGTCTTGCGGATCTCCTCGATCTTGGGGGAAAGCAGGATGCTCTTTTCTTCCATGGTCATTGTTCTCCCTTCGCGTAGTAGTGTTTGCCCTCAGCGGCCGGGGCGCGGCGGCTGGAGCCGCGCGCAAAGATCAGCACCACGATGGTGGCCACATAGGGCAGCATCTGGACGAGCTGCGGCGGAATGCTGCCGCTCTGCAGGCGGTACTGCAGGCTCTGCGCCAGGCCGAAGAGCAGCGAGCCCAGCCAGGCGCCCGCCGGGTGCCAGCCGCCGAAGATCACCACCGCCAGGGCGATGAAGCCGCGGCCGGAGACCATGTCGCGGCTGAACATGTGGATGTCGCCGATGGACATATAGGCGCCGCCCATGGCCGCCAGTATGCCGCAGAGTATGACGCAGATGTACTGCGTGCGGTAGACGTTGATGCCCATGGAGCCCGCGGCCTCCGGGTTTTCGCCGATGACGCGCGCCCGCAGGCCGAACACCGTGCGGTAGAGCAGGAACCAAACGCCCACGACGCTGATGGCGAGCAGGATCAGCATGGGCGAGACCTCGCCAAGGATGTCCTTGAGGACCGGGATCTGGTCAAGGCCGGGGACGCTGATGTTGGAGAAGGAGGCGACCTCGGCGCTCTTGCCCTTGGTGTCCCAGATCATCTGCAGCAGCACCACCGTAAGGCCGGAGGCCAGCACGTTGATGCCGACGCCCGCCAGCACGTGCTCGCACTTAAAGCGGATGGTCAGCACCGCGTGCAGCAGACCGCACAGCGCGCCGGCCAGCATGGCCGTGAGCAGCCCCAGCCAGACGTTGTTCGTAAAGTACGACCCCACCACGCCGAAGAAGGCGCCGATGAGCATCGTGCCCTCCAGGCCCATGTTGATGATGCCGCTGCGCTCGGAGAGCGTGCCGCCCAGGGCCGCGAAGGCGATGGGGATGGATACGCGGATGGATCCCGCGATCAGGGAGGTTATGATCGAGAGCATGTCTTCCATTTTCCTCAGGCCTCCTTCTTCTGACGCCGCCGCTTGAGCACCAGGCGCACGATGCCGGGCGTGGACACGAACAGGATCACCAGCGCCTGCAGCACCTGGATGAACTCGCCGGGTATGCTGGTCATGCGGTTCATGCTGGTGGAACCGGCGCGCAGCGCGCCGAAGATCAGCGCCGAGACCACCGTGCCCACGGGCGTGTACTGCCCCATGACCGCGATGGCCACGCCGTCAAAGCCGTAGCCGCTGGTCATGTTGGTGATGAAGTAGCCGTGCACGCCCAGCACCTCCACCGCGCCGCCCATGCCGGCCAGCGCGCCGGAGAGGAACATGGTAAGGAGGTTCCTGCGCGCGATGTGGATGCCGCCCGCCTCCGCCGCAAAGGGGTTCTCGGCGATGGCGCGGATCTCGTAGCCTGTGGTGGTGCGCGCTAGGAACCACCACATCAGCGCCGCGAAGGCCAGCGCCACGAAGATGCCGCCGGTGAGGCGCGTGTAGGGCACAAGCGGCGTCAGCGCGGCGGAGGGGAGGATGGTCTCGGTGCGCACGAGCATGCCCTCGGCCTTGAACTGGTAGTTGGCCAGGTATTCCGCCAGGTACTGCGCCACGTAGTTGAGCATGATGGTCAAAATGACCTCGCTTACGCGCAGCTTGTTCTTGAGGAACCCGGCGATCGCCGCCCAGACGCCGCCGCCGATCATGCCGGCGGCAAAGCACAGCGGGATGTGCAGGAACCAGGGCAGACCCTGCACATAGGCGCCCACCAGCGCCGCCGGGAAGGCCCCGGCGATGATCTGGCCCTCGATGCCGATGTTGAACATGCCGCCGCGCGCGGCCAGCGCCATGGCAAGGCCGGCAAAGATCAGGGGCGTCGCCGTGCCCAGTGTCTGGGCCAGATTGCTGACGTTGCCAAAGGCGCCGGTAAACATCGCCGCGTACCCTTCCAGCGGCGAATAGCCGGCGATGAGCATCACCAGGCCCGCCACGATCAGCGACAGCAGCAGCGCCGCCGCCGAGAGAAAGACGTTGTTGTGGCTCAGCCGCTCGGCAAGGCCGGTCGTTTTCTGCGTTTTGCTCGCCGTCATGCCCGTCTTACGCCTCCTTTTCTTCCACGCCCTGCGCGTGTCCCGTCATCAGCGCGCCCAGCGTCTTTTCGTCGTATTCCTTCGCCGGGCGCTTGTCCACGATGTGCCCGGCGTACAGCACCGCGATCTCGTCCGAGAGCTTGGTGAGCTCCTCCAGATCCGCGGAGATGAGCAGGATCGCCTTGCCCGCCTCCCGCATCTTCAGGAGCTGGGCGTGGATGTACTCGATGGCGCCGATGTCCACGCCGCGCGTGGGCTGCGCCGCGATGATCACCTTGGGATCCTGCGCAAAGACGCGGCCGATGATCACCTTCTGCTGGTTGCCGCCCGACAGCGACCCCACCGTATCGCGTATGGAGTCCATGCGCACGTCGTACTGCTCCGCCACGCGCTCGGCAAAGGCGTCGCGCGCCTTGATGCGGATGAGGCCGTGGTTGTCGAATTCCTTCCTGCGGTGGTAGCCCAGTATGAGGTTCTCGGCGATGGTGAAGCCGCCGACGAAGCCGCGCTTGCCGCGGTCCTCGGGGATGTGGCCCACGCCCGCCTCCAGCATGGCCCGGGGCGTAAGGCGAGCGCTCGGGAGCTGTTTCCCCTCCAGCACGACCGCGCCGCCGTGCAGCTTCTGCAGCCCGGTCAGAACGTCAATGAGCTCCGTCTGGCCGTTGCCCTCGACCCCGGCGATGCCGAGGATCTCCCCGGCGCGGATCTCCAGGCTGACGTTTTCCAGCACGGCGCGCTTTTCCTTGACCACCGTGGCGCCGCGCAGGGCCATGACCACCTTGTGCTCGCCCGGCGCCGCCGCCTTCTCGGCGTCAAAGGCCACGATGCGCCCGACCATGAGCTCGGCAAGCTTTGCCTCGTCCATTTCGCCCACCGGCACCGAGGTGATCACCTGGCCCTTTCGCAGTATGGTCACGGTGTCGGCCAATTCCAGCGTTTCCTTGAGCTTGTGGGTGATGATGAGTATCGTCTTGCCGCTCTCCTTCAGCTGCCGCAGGACCTTGAAGAGATCCGCCACCTCCTGCGGCGTGAGCACGGCCGTGGGCTCGTCCAGTATAAGGATCTCCGCCTTGCGGTAGAGGGCCTTCAGGATCTCCACGCGCTGCTTGGTGCCGACGGAGAGGTTCTCCACCTTCTCCTTGGCGTCGACGAACAAGCCGTAGTCGCGCGCCAGCTTGTCCACGTCGGCGATGGCTTTTTTCAGGTCAAAACAGCCGTTTTTCTTCGGTTCATAGCCCAGGACCACGTTTTCGGCCACCGTCATGGGCTCGATGAGCATAAAGTGCTGGTGCACCATGGCGATGCCAAGTTCAATGGCCTTGAGCGGGTTTTCGATGGTCACGCTCCTGCCCTGTACGCGGATCTCGCCGCTGGTGGGCGCGTACATGCCGTAGAGTATGTTCATCAGTGTGGACTTGCCCGCGCCGTTCTCCCCCAGCAGCGAGTGGATCTCGCCGCGCTTGACCACAAGATCGACGTTGTCGTTGGCCACGACGTTGCGGAACCGCTTGGTGATGCCGCGCATTTCGACCGCGTACATTGCCTCTCCCCATTTCTTCAGCGTCCAATGGCAAATACGGCAACAGCAGCAGATGGACTCTGCCGCCATTGCCGTTGCAAAACGATGCGGATTCTTACTTGCCGCAGTAGGTCTCGATGAAGGTCGGGACCTCTTCCAGCGTAGAGGGCACGGTGATCTCGCCGTCGATGATCTGCTGCTTCACGGTCTCGACGCTGTCCAGGATCTCCTGCGCCACCTCGATGTTGCTGCCCTCGCAGGTGTAGCTCACACCGTTCTCCTTCAGGCCCACGGAGTGGGAGCCGGGCTCCAGCGTGCCGTCCCTGCCGGCCAGTATGCCGTCGCGGATGATGTAGTTCAGCGTGCGGATGCCGGAGACGAAGACGTGGTCCGGGTCGATCAGGCACTGGTTGGTGTCCGAGCCGATGGCAAGCAGGTTCTTCTCCTCCGCCGCGGCGAACACGCCAAGGCCGGAGCCGCCCGCCGCCTGGTAGACGATGTCGCAGCCGCCGTCGTAGAGGGCCAGGGCCAGCTCCTTGCCGGTGGAGGTGTCGTTCCAGGCGCCAACGTACTTGCGCTCGACCGTGGTGCCGTTGCCGGCATAGGCCGCGCCCGCCTCAAAGCCGGCCACGAACATGTTGATGGAGGGGATGTCCATGCCGCCCACCACGCCGATCTTGCCGGTCTCGCTCTTCTGGGCCGCCATGTAGCCCAGCAGGAAGGCCTTCTCCTGGTCGCGGAAGGTGAAGGAAGCGACGTTGGGCAGGTCGCCGCAGTCGCCGTCCACGAACATGAACTGCTGCTCCGGGAACTGGCCGGACACCTTGGTCACCGCCTCCACGCCGTCAAAGCCGGAGCCGATGATCAGGTCGTACTCGCCGGTGCGGGCAAGCTCCATGTAATGGCCCTCGAACTCCGCCACCTCCGTGGGCTCGATCACCTGCACCGTGATGCTGGGATCCTCTTCCATCGCCAGCTGGCAGCCGTCGTACATGCTGTCGTTGAAGGACTCGTCGCCAAGACCGCCCACGCCAAGGACGATGGCCACCTTGTAGCCGTCGCCGCCCTCGGCGGCGGGCTCCTGGGCGGCGGGCGCGGAGGCGCAGCCCATCAGGGACAGCGCCAGCGCAAGGGCCAGCGCGAGCGCAAAGATCTTCTTCATTTTCTTCTCTCCTCCTGGTTTCTATCGAAAGACGCCTTTACTTGGCGTTCATTCGCTTCTGCACGCGGCTGGGGACGTCCAGCAGGTTCTCGCCGCAGCGGCAGCCGATCTTCTCCGGGTCGATCGCCGCCAGCGCCCGCACCATGATGCGGCTGAACTTGGGCGCGCACTCGGCGTAGATGTCAAAGATCGGGCGCTTCCAATCCGGGTCGATGCCCTCGGCGCAGTTGGAGACGATGTAGATCGCCGCGTAGTGCGCGCCGATGGCGCGGGCCAGCGCCGCCTCCGGCATCATGGTGTGGCCGCAGATGTCGCAGTGCTGGTCGTACAGGCGCTGGATCTCGGCCTTGGTCTCAAAGCGGGGCGCCTCGTCCACCGCGTAGGTGCCGCGGCCAAAGACGCGCGGGTACTCCTTGAGCGCCTCGTTGTAGAGGATCGCGGCAAGGTCCGGGCAGACGATGTCGCGCATGCGCACGATCTTGTCCGTGAACTTGGAAAGGTAGGAGACGCGCTTGGTCTGGTCGATCAGGTCGTCCGGGATGATGACGTCGCCGGGATCCAGCAGCGGGTTGATGCCGCCGCCGCTGCCGTCGGCCAGGATCCACTTCACGCCCGCGCGCTGCAGCACCCAGAACACGCGCTCCGAGGGCGTGTCCAGATAGGGGCTCAGCCCGAACCAGCCGTGGAAGGGCATGTCCAGCACCACGTGCTTCTTGTGGTCGGCGGTGATCTCCGCCGGGATCTCGAACAGCTTCATCGGCACCGTGGTGCCAAAGGGCGTCTCAAACTCCATGTCGGAGTCCAGGATCTTCACGCCTTCGATGCCGACGTTTTCCGGAAAATCGTCGCCCCAGGTGCCGGAGCCGCCGATGTGCGCATATTCCGCCTGCGGAATCTCTTTTCTGATCATTTTGCAGCCTTCTCCCTGTTCATTTTTGCTTGTCATATGCCTGAAACACAGGTCAGGATTAGTATATCCCCCGCCACGGGAGGGCGTCAATCGCCTTCACAGGTTGTTAACAGTCGAAACCTGAAGATTAACATTCCTTCACGTCGGAAATGTTCCCATTAGCGCGAATAAAATGGCGAGCAAAACGCGATAACGTTTAAAAAAAGGGCGTCCCGCCCGCCGGCAGGACGCCTCCGTATCCTAAAATGTGAATATGCTCCGCAAACGGCGCGCATCTTAGAGCCGCTGCGCGATCTCCCGCGCCACGACGACGCCGGTGACCGAGGCCTGCATCAGGCCCCTTGTGATGCCCGCGCCGTCGCCTATGGCAAAGAAGTTGTTCACCTTCGTCTCGAACTTGTCGTCCACGGTGACCTTGGAGGAATAGAACTTGACCTCCACGCCGTAGAGCAGCGTGTTCTTGCTGTAGAGGCCGGGCGCCAGGTGGTCAAAGGCGCGCAGGGCCTCGATGATGCTGGTCAGATGCCGGTGCGGCAGCACAAAGGAGAGGTCGCCCGGCACGGCGGTGGTGAGAGTGGGGATTGTGGTGGACTTCTTCAGGCGCGAGAAGTCGGTGCGGCGGCCCTGCAGCAGGTCGCCCAGGCGCTGCACCATGATGCCGCCGCCGGTGAGCATATTGCCCAGCTGCGCAATGTACTTGCCGTACTCGGTGGGCTGGTCAAAGGGCTCGGTGAACTTGGTGGAGACGAGCATGGCGAAGTTCGTGTTCTCCGTGTGGCGGGAGTCGTCGGCGTAGGAGTGGCCGTTGACCACGGCGATGTGGCCGTCGTAGTGCTCCTCGGAGACGAGGCCGCCCGGGTTCATGCAGAACGTGCGCACCTTGTTTTCAAACGTGTCGGAGTAGTAGACGAGCTTTGCCTCGTAGAGGTGCTTCGTCAGGTGGTCCATCACGGCGTTTGGCACCTCGACGCGCACGCCGATGTCCACCTCGTTGTTCTGGGTGTGGATGCCGGCCGCGTGCGCCACGCGCGTCAGCCACGAGGCGCCGGCGCGGCCCGGCGCGGCCACGACATAGCGCGCGCCCACGCGCTCCGTCTCGCCCGTCTTCGACTGGAGCACCGCGCCCACGACGCGGCCCTCCTCCACCACGATATCCTGACAGGTGGTGAACTCCTGGAAGGTGAAGTTCGGGTTCTCGCACAATTTGCGGTACATGGCGCGCAGCACTTCAAAGGAGTACTCCGTGCCCATGTGGCGCACCGGGCAGGGCACCAGCTGAATGTTGTACTTGCTGGCCTCGTACTTGAACTCGTCCACCTTGGGGTCGTTGAGGCCGTGCACGAGATCCGGCGCGCCAAAGGCCAGGTACTGCTCGTCGCAGTAGTGGATCAGCTCGCGCACCTGCTGCCGCGGCAGGTAGTCGGGCAGGTTGCCGCCCACCTCCTCCGAGAGGGAGAGCTTGCCGTCCGAAAACGCGCCCGCGCCGGCCCAGCCCTGCATGATGGCGCAGGGCGTGCAGCCCACGCACTTGCCGGTGCGCCGCGCCGGACAGGCGCGCCTGTCGATGCTGCTGCCCGCGTCCACGATGAGAACGCGCGCGCTTTCCGAGATCTTCTGCAGTTCCAGCGCGGTAAAGATCCCCGCCGGGCCCGCGCCCACGATGACGACGTCAAATTCGCGCATTGGGATTTCACTCCAGCTCCTGATGAAATTGGCGCGTGCGAACGCCTTCGCACAGTCCATTTTATTTTACCACGCTTTGCGCAGATAAGGCAAGGCTTTTCGCAAAAAAACGGCCCGCGGCGCCGCTTTTTCCGGGGAAAAGGCGGCCGCGGGCCGGCAAAGGCGTTTACTGCAGCGGAGGCAGGTCGTTCATCTCCGTGCGGGCCTGGTTGAGCAGCTTGTGCCGCAGCACGTAGAGCTCGTAGGAGAGGTCGACTTTGTAGACGTGGGGGTTCAGGCGGCGGCGGTACTGCTCCCAGAGCGTGGAGATCTCCTTTTCGCAGTAGGCGCGGATCTCCTTGAGCGTCGGGCGCTGATAGACGCACTTGCCGTCGACAAAGATGGGCACGAGCAGATCGCGCAGCGTGTAGTCCGTGTAGGTCTGGCGCTTCCAGGTGTCCACGGGGTGGAAGATGGTCAGCGGCTTGCTCGGGTCGATCTCCTCGTCCTCCAGCAGGATCAGATCCGCCATGGCCATGCCCTCGCGGTTGTAGATGCGCTTGATCTTCTTGATGCCGGGGTTGGTGACCTTGCTCGGGTTTTCCGAGATCTTGATCTTGGGCACCACCTTGCCGTCCACGATCTCGGCGCTCA
>CALWKN010000262.1 GCA_944381265.1 uncultured Clostridia bacterium | reverse complement strand
ATCTCTTTCCTGGGAGAAGACGAGAGCCCCCCGAGGGGGAGGCTGCTTTCCATCCGGTGGGCTGCAAGGGGGCGCAGGGCCGAGCAAGCCCGCGGCTTGTACGGCCCTCCGTTCCCACTATGTAGGCGGCGGCCGCAACTTAAGGGGATTCGGCTTCGCCGACAGCCATACTTTCCGGATCAAGTAAACTTGATCCGGAAAGTATGCCGGGGTGCGGGGGGGCTGCGCCCCCCGCACCCCCCGCTGCGACGGTCGAGGATCTCTTTCCGGGGAGAAGGAAAAAATGCAGGTTTGCTTTTTGAGTGACATCCGCCGGGACCCCGCGGCTTGCACGACCCTCCAGGGGCTTCGCCCCTCTGCACCTCTGCCCACCCCGGCCCCCCAACCCAAAGGCGCAGCCTTTGGGTTGGGGGGCCGGAGACGCGGACGGCGCCGCCTGCGCCCCGCAGGGGCAAAGGCGGTGGCGGCTGCGGCTCTGCGTCGAGGGCAGAAGGGGTGGGGCGTGGCCCCGCCGGGGAGAATGCGCCCGCCGCCCCCGATAGGGAGAGCAAAGGGGCCGCGAGTTTGCCAATTTTTCACTGCCGCGGCACTTTTCCCGCGGCGGGAAAGCATATATAATAGAAGGAGCGAAAGGGGGCGGCGCGCGTGGACATACAGCTCAGCGGCGAAACGGGTCGGCCGCTCTACCTGCAATTGCGCGACGGCCTGCGCGCGCAGCTGCTCTCCGGCGCGGCGGCCCCCGGCGCGCGCCTGCCCTCGGCGCGGGAGCTGGCCGCGCTCCTGCACGTCAGCCGCAACACCGTCTCTTCCGCCTACGAACTCCTGGCGGAGGAGGGGCTTTTGCGCATCGTGCCCGGCCAGGGCGCCTTCGCCGCGCAAAGGGCCGATGCGCAGACCGCGCCGCCCGCCGCCCCGCGCCTTCGCTGGGACGACCTGGTCACGCCGGACACGCGCGCCTTTGCCGCCTTCCGCGAGGGCGAGGGCCGCGTGGACCTGGGAACCCGCCGCGTGCTCAGCTTCGCCTCCCTGGCCCCCGACTACCACGCCTTCGAGGTCGAGGCCTTCCGCCGCGCGCTGGACACCGCGCTGACAAACGAGGGCGGCGTGCTGCTGGCCTACGGCTACACCCGCGGCTACGAGCCCTTCCGCGCCTATGTGCGGCAGTACCTGCAGGGCAAGGGTCTGCGCCTGGACGGCCAGGAGATCCTCATCACCAACGGCTTCCGCCAGGCCGCCGGCCTCGTGCTGCAGGCGCTTGTCCGCCCCGGCGACGCCGTGGCCGTGGAAGCCCCCACCTACAACGGCTTCCTCGGCCTGCTGCGCGCCCGCGGCGCCCGCGCCCTGCCCCTGCGCTGCGACGAGGAGGGCGTAGAGCCGGAGAGCCTGGAGCGCGCGCTGCGGGGCGGGGCGCGCCTTACCTACCTCATCCCCACCTACCACAACCCCACCGGCCGCAACATGAGCCTGCCGCGCCGCCAGGCGGCGCTGGCCCTGTGCCGGAAGTACGGCGTGCCGCTGCTGGAGGACGGCTTTAACGAGGAGCTGCGCTTCCGCGGCGAGTGCCACCCCGCGATCAAGGCCCTGGCGGGCTCCGAGGACGTCGTCTATGCCGGCAGCTTTTCCAAGGTGCTCTTCCCCGGTCTGCGCGTGGGCTGGATCGCCGCCCCGCAGGCGCTGACCCGCTACCTTGTGCACGAAAAGTACAACGCCGACATCCACACCCCGCCGCTCTTGCAGGCGGCGCTGCGGCAGTTCTGCCTGGACGGCAGCCTCGACAGGCACATAAAGCGCGTGCGCTCCCTCTACCGCGAGCGCCTGGACGCCCTCTACGCCGCGCTGGAGAAACGGTTCTCCGGCCGGGCGCGGTGGACAAAGGCCGAGGGCGGTTTTTCCGCCTGGCTCACGTTCCCGGAAGGGCTGGACCTAAGGGCGGCGCTGCCCGGCGCGCGCGACGCCGGCGTGCTCTACGCCCCCGGCGACGCCTTTTTCCCCGACGGCCGCGGCCGCAACTGCCTGCGCCTGGGCTTTTCCCGCCTGACGCCCGAGCAGATCGCGCGCGGCGTGGACCTTCTTTCCGACTACATCGAATCTTTGGGAGGATGAAAGCATGGACGCAATGATCGGCGGCGTGCGCTGCCATTACATCCAGGAGGGCCAGGGCCCGGACGTGCTGCTGCTGCACGGCTGGGGCGGCAGCACGGAGAGCTGGCTCCCCGTCACCGAGCACCTGAAGGCCCGCTGCCGCGTCACGGCGCTGGACTTCCCCGGCCACGGCGGCAGCGGCAGCCCGCCCGAGAGCGGCTGGTCCGTGGATGACTACCGCGACTTCACCGCCGCCTTTGTGGAGAAGATCGGCATATACCCTTGCGACATCGTCGCCCACAGCTTCGGCGGGCGCGTGGCGCTGCTGCTGGCCGCGACGCGCCCGCAGCTCGTGCGCCGCATGCTGCTCACCGGCTGTGCGGGCCTCCTGCCAAAGCGCAGCGCCGCCGCCAGGGCCAAGAGCAGCGTCTTCCACAAGCTCAAGACCATGAGCGAGCACGTCCCCGGCGGCAGGGCCCTGCGCGAGAAGGTCGCAGGGCATTTGGGCTCGAGCGACTACCGCGCCCTTGCGCCGGAAATGCGCGCCACGTTCGTCAAGGTCGTGAACCAGGATCTGTCCCCGGTGCTCTCCGACATCCGCGCCGAAACGCTGCTCGTCTTTGGCCGCAACGACCGGGAGACGCCGCTGTGGATGGGGGAGGAGCTGCGCGACGGCATCCGCGGCTCGGCGCTGGTGGTGCTGGAAAACGCCGGGCACTTTGCGTACCTGGAGCAGTGCGCGGCCTTCCTGCGCATACTTGACGCCTTCTTCTTCCCGAAAATAAACGCCTAAAAACAGGGGGAAAACCATTATGCTTGCCTGGATCAACCGCCTTGTGCCGGCGCTGCTGCTGACCGCCTCCACAGTCTTTGGCACGCTGGAATACCTGCACATGCTGCAGCTGGAGAGCTACCAGCTCGACGGCTACCGCCGCTGGATCGCCGCAAACAAGGAGCGCGCCTATGTAAAGGGCTTTGTCAGCGCCATCGTCTCTCTGCTTTCCATGACCGCGCTGAGCTTCTTTGCCGGCGTGTGGACCTACTTCCTCACCGCGGTCGTGGCGCTCCTCTGCGCCCTTACCTGCTTCCTGCTCTACCGCCGCCGCCCGGCCAAGAAGAAACTCGTCTTCACCGCCCGGGTCAAGCGCCTGCTGGCCGTGCACGCCGCGCTCTGGCTTGCGATCTACCTGCTGCTGGACATCGCCGGGGAGTGGGTGATCCAGGTGCGCGCCCTGCCCTTCGCCGTCCCGGCGCTGTGGGTCTGGGCCCTGGCGCTGTCCGCGCTCCTTGCCCAGCCCATGGAACAGGCCATAAACCGCGCCTACTTCCGCGACGCGCAAAAGAAGCTCCGGGCGGATGAAACGCTCATCCGCGTCGGCATCACCGGCAGCTACGGCAAGACCAGCACAAAGTTCATACTGGCGACCATATTGCGGGAAAAGTACAACGTGCTTGCCACGCCCTCGTCCTTTAACACGCCCATGGGCATCACGCGCGTGGTGCGCGAGCAGTTAAAGCCCGAGCACCAGGTGTTCCTGGCCGAGATGGGCGCGCGCCACAAGGGCGACATCCAAGAGCTCGTAGAGCTCGTCCGCCCCAAGTACGGCATCCTTACCTCCGTCGGCCCGCAGCACCTGGAGACCTTCGGATCGATCGAAAATGTCGCCGCCACCAAGTACGAGCTCATCGAAGGGCTGCCTTCCGACGGCGCGGCGGTCTTTGCCGGGGACGGCGGCATCTGCGAGTCCCTCTATGCCAAGACCGGGATCGATAAGACATTGGCGGGCCTTAGCGGCACTTGCGCGGTGCGCGCCGAGGACATCGCGGTCGGCCCGGAGGGCTCGACGTTCACGCTCGTCGCGCCGCAGGGGCGCGTGGCCTGCAGGACGCCGCTGCTCGGCCGCCACAACATCCAAAATGCCGTGCTCTGCGCCGCCATGGCGCTGAAGCTGGGCCTTAGCCTTAACGAGATCGCCGCGGGGCTTTCCAAGGTCGAGCCCGTGGAGCACCGCCTGCAGCTCATCCGCGGCGCGGGCGGCGTCACCGTCATAGACGACGCCTTCAACGCCAACCCCGCCGGGGCCAAGGCGGCGCTGGAGGTGCTCTCCGGCTTCCCCGGGCGGCGCATCTGCGTCACCCCCGGCATGGTGGAGCTGGGGGAAGAGGAGGAGGAGCTCAACCGCCTCTTCGGCCGCCAGATGGCCTCCGCCTGCGACATCGCCATACTGGTGGGCAAAAAACGCGCCCGCCCCATCGCCGAGGGCCTGTGCGAGGCCGGCTTTTCCAGGGACGACCTGCACATCACGGCAAACCTTGACGAGGCCACGGCGCTGCTTTCCCGCACCACGCGCCCGGGCGACGTGGTCCTCTTTGAAAACGACCTGCCCGACAACTACGACGAATAAGAAGAGGTGTTCCGTTTCTATGATGCAGCTTCTGGTTCTCTACGGCAGCCGCGCCTGCGAGCACGACGTGTCCATCATCACCGGCGTGCAGGCGCTCTCCGCCGCCGACCCGATGAAGTACGACGTCACCCCCGTCTACATCGACCGGGAGGGCCGCTGGTTCACCGGCGAGGCCCTGCGCCGCATGGACTTCTACACCCATTTTGACGAAAAACAGCTGATCCCCTGCATGCTCGTGCCGGAGGAGAAGGGCGGCGCGCGCCTGGTGAAGAAGAAGACCGGCCTCTTCGGCGGCCACGGCACGCTGGTGCGCCCCGACTGCGCGCTGCTCTGCTTCCACGGCATGAACGGCGAGGACGGCACCGTGCAGGGGCTGCTGGAGCTCTACGGCGTGCCCTACACCTCCGCCGGGGTCCTGGGCTCGGCCACCGGCATGGACAAGATCGCCATGAAGCTCATCTACCGCGGCTGCGGCCTGCCGGTGACGGACATGTGCTGGTTCGAGCGCGCGGACTGGGAGCGGGAGCGCGAGGAGATCCTAAGTAAGGTCGAGCGCGAGGTCGGCTACCCGGCCTTCGTCAAGCCCGCCAACCTCGGCTCTTCCATCGGCATCTCCCGCGCCAGGGACCGGCAGTCCCTGGCCGACGCCATAGACGTCGCCGCCTCCTTTGACCGGCGGATCCTGGTGGAAAAGGGCGTTGCGCACCTCAAGGAGGTCAACTGCGCCGCCGTCGGCTACGGCGAGGACGTCACCGTCTCCCCCTGCGAGATGCCCGTCTCCTGGGAGGAGTTCCTCACCTTTGACGAAAAATACCTGCGCGGCGGCAAGGGCAAGGGCGGCAAACTCGGCGCCAAGGCCGCGCCCGCCAAGGGCGCCCCGGTCAAGGGCGGCGGCAAGGGCATGTCCTCCATGGGCCGCAACATCCCCGCCCCCATCCCCGAGGAGGCCACGCGCGAGATCCAGCGCCTGACGCGCGAGATCTTCCGCATCATGGACCTAAAAGGCGTGGTGCGCGTGGACTACCTGCTGGACAGCGAGTCCGGCAAGATCTACGTCAACGAGGTCAACACCATCCCCGGGTCGCTGGCCTTCTACCTCTTCGAGGCCATGGGCATCCCCTTCTCCCAGCTCATCGACCGCATGGTCGACGCCGCCCTGCGCGCCCGCAAGGAGCGCGACGCCTCCACCTTCTCCTACGGCTCGCCGATCCTCCAGCGCGCCGCCGGCGCCCGTTAACGCGCGATCCACACCGCCCCCCAGCCTTTGGGGGGCTTTTTTTTCGGCTTCGCCGACAGCCGCTCCTGGGGGTTCAAGCAAAGCTTGAACCCCCAGGGGCGCCGGGGGGCGAGGGGGCTTACGCCCCCTCGCGCTCCCCCCTTCGCACAGGACGGGGCGTACACGCGGCGGGGAACGGGGAACCAGGATCGGCTTCGCCGACAGCTCGCCCTCCGCCCGCAAGCAGAGCTTGCAGCCGGAGGGCGACCGGGAGGCGGGGGAGGGCTTCGCCCTCCCCCGCACCCCCACCCGCGCATCCCCCGTTCCTTTCGTTCGTGCGAGGACGCCGGGCGGGTGGGCAGGAAGACCCTCCCCTCCTGCCCCGGGGGCGGGGCCACTGGCCGCCGCGCCGCGGATGGTGGGGGAGCGGACATTGCCCTGAAGACTGCAGGTGCAAGGCGGGTGGGCCCGCGGGGCAACCTGCGAGCCGTTCTCCTCGGACCTTCGCCGCGCGTGGGCAGACGCTCAGCGCCGGGGAGGAGCCGACCCCGCGCGAGGCAGATGATGGGCGGAGCCCATCCTGCAAGCGCGTGGCCCCGGGAGGAAGGCCGAATCGGCTTCGCCGACAGGCATCCCCGTCGGCTGCAAGCAGAGCTTGCACCTCCGGGGACGCCGGGGGGCGAGGGGGCTGCGCCCCCTCGCGCTCCCCCTCCGCACAGGCCGTTCCGCCCGCATTAAAATCAATCCTCAAGTTCTTTAAGATAAATCCTTTAAAAATTTGAGATTCCCCATTGACAAAATGGAGAAATGGGCGTATGCTATAGCCATCGAAAACACCACAGCGGAGGAGGCAAAACCGCATGAGGAGGGAGCTTTTCATGACACTTTGGAAGCACGCCCTATCGTTCTTTTCCGGCGTGAGCGCCACGCGCCTGTGCGACCGCGAGCATATCCCCCTCGCCGGGCGCATGGTCTGCGCGCGCAAAAGGAGGTAACAAATATGCAGACAGGACGCATGACCGCAATCGTGGAGCTCTTTGCCGACTCCTTTTCCATCGAGGCGCGGATCGAGCGGGACGCGCCCGGGGAGATCTCCTTCCTGCTCAACGCGGACCTCGCCATCGAGTTCGCGTCCTCCGGCCGCGCGGCCGTTGACCTTGCGGACGAGGGCCCGGCACGGCGCGAGTTCCAGCCGCCGCTGCGCGCCTTTCGCGCGCCGGGGAAACGGACCGAGCTCACGCTGCGCTACGGCGGCCGCATCGCCTTCGATCGCGAAAAGGGCCTCAACTGGAACAACGGCATCTCGCGGGAGATGGCCTGCCTGAACTTCTACTCGGCCTATGTTCCGCAGGAGCTGCCCTTTGCGCT
>CALWKN010000261.1 GCA_944381265.1 uncultured Clostridia bacterium | reverse complement strand
CTTGGCCTCCATCTGGGCGATGCGCTCTACGCGGGAAGCGTTGAGGCGGGTCAGCTGCTCGATCTTCTTGTCGGCCGCAGCAAGGCGCTCTTCGTAGGTCGGATAGGGCTTGCGGGCCTTCTTCTCCGCAGACACGGCAGAAGCCTCGACCGCGGCATGGTCGACGACCGTCATCTCTTCGGAACCATTCACATCACGCGGCATGCCATTCTCTCCTTTAGCATAATTCTTACCGTATATTATACACAAGCGGCAAGGGAATACAAGTGCAGAAGATAAGAAATGCAGAGAGGAGATTTGATCTTTGCGTAAAATGTGTGTTGCGGACAGAAGACAGACGAGAAGAAATGTGCTTTTTGAAGATATGACATATAGGAAAGATTTGCAGGCTGGTGCCGCAACTGTTCTGTTCGCGATGGACGGCCGCTGTCGCACACAAGGCGACAGCGGCCGTCGTGGAAAAAGCAAGGGGAAAAACGAGCTCTTTTGCGTTTGCTCTATGTGTGCGCTTTTGGGAAGGTGTTTCCCAAAGGGAAATTTATGCGGATTGATCGGCGATGAATTCGTCGTACTGGCGCTGCGCCTCGTCGATGATGGCCTGCAGGCCGTTGGCGTACATCTTCTCGTTCATCTCGTCCAGGGTGGCCTGTACATCGTCCACGACACCGGCCTTCAGCAGCGGAGCGTACTGCGTGCGGATGGCTTCCACCGCGGCGTATTCCGTGGTGATGTTCTCCATGTCGACGTAGAAGCCCATGATCTTGCTCTGGCGCGCGTCGCGGTTGTACTGGCGCAGCTCGTCGTAACGGTCGGCCTCCTCGTTGTACCAGAGGTTGTTGAGCATCATGTTGCCGAAGAAGGTCTCAAAGCCGTAGGCATAGCCCGTATCCGTGCGGGAGGTAGCCCCCTCGGGCAGGGCAAAGCGACCGTTTTCATCCACGACGTAGTGAACGCCTTCTACACCGGAGTTGAACAGGTTGATGATGGTGGGATCGGTGTGGAAGAGGTTGATGAGCATCATCGCGCGCTCGGCGTCGGCCGTGGTGCGGGTGATGCAGGTCAGGGCCGTGGTGTTCTGATAGGTGTTGGCGATGGGACCGGTGCTGCGCCAGACCTCAAACTCACAGCCATAGGTCTGCTCGTAGGTGCCAAGCGTTGTGGGCGCGCCGCCGCCGCTGATCATCCAGGTCTTGCCCGCCTGGAACATGCTGGCGCCGGTCGTGGTGGTGGTCGCGGCGTCGGAATTGATGTACCCCAGATCCTGCCAGCGCTTCAGCGTCTCGTAGCGGTCGCGGTCCCAGTCGGTCTCGTAGTGGTTGATCACCTTGCCGGTCTCCAGGTCTATGAGCAGCAGGTTCACCGCGCCGTTCAGTTCCTCGTAGCGGTAGGGGTCGTCGGCGATGGCGTCTGTGCTCCACTCCATGTTGACGCCCGTGCCGGCCGAGACGTAGTAGGGGACCATGTTGGGCTCGTTTTCCTGGATGATCTGCAGGTAGGGCTCCAGGTCCTGCAGGGTCTTGAGGGAAGAGATGTCCATGCCGTACTTGTCCACGATGTCCTTGCGGAAGTACCAGGCTTCGCACTGCGCGGTCTGCTTCTCACAGGGAATGCCGTAGAGCACGCCCTTTACGCGCGGGGCGTCCAGCAGGCCGGGGCAGTTGGCCTCGATGTTCTCTATGATGCCCTGGCCATAGGTTTCCAGCAGTTCATCCAGCGGAAGATAGAGGTTGTTGGCCACATTGGTGTAGTAGCCGGTGTTGGCCTGGTCAAACGTCAGGTCCACCTGCTCGCCGGAGGAGAGAACGAGAGGCATCTTGGTCGTCCAGTCGTTGACGGGATAGACGGTGAGCGTGCAGTTGAGCGTTTCGGTCAGGTACTCGTCCATGGCGGCCTGCACAGTGGCAGCGTCGTCCTGCTCGCTGGCGCGGATGTAGTAGTTGAGGGCGACGAAGTCCAGCGAGCCTTCGCCCTCCGAGGCGGCGGGGGCGTCCGCATCGCTTGCGGCGTCCGGCGCCGGGGCGTCGCTTTGCGGCGCACAGCCGACGGCAAGCGCCAGGAGCAGCAGGGCGCAGAGCAGTGCCAACGTCTTTTTCATGTGTCAGATCCTCCTTTTATCCCCGGTACGGGGTGATTTTCCGGCAGAAGCGCCTCATCCCTTGACCGCGCCTACGGTGAGGCCGGAGATGAAGAAACGCTGGAAGAAGGGATAGGCCAGCACGATCGGGCCGATGGAGACGACGGCCATGGCCATGCGCAGCGTCTCGGACGGGAGCTTGGCCAGCTCCAGCATCGCCTCCTCCGCGGACATATTGGACATATTCTGCTGCAGGTACTGCAGGTTGAGCAGGGCGCGCATCATCACATACTGCAGGGCATAGAGCTCCTTTTTGTCCACGTAGAGCAGGCTGCGGAACCAGTCGTTCCAGAAGGCGAAGGTGGCAAACAGACCGATGGTGGCCAGCATGGGTAGCGAGAGCGGCAGAACGATCTGGAAGAGCACGCGCCACTCGCCCGCGCCGTCGATGCGCGCCGACTCCAGCACCGAGAGCGGTATGGAGATGCGGAAGAACGTGCGGGCGATCATGATGTAGAAGGCGCTGCTGACGCCGGGCAGGATCAGCGCCCAGATCGTGTTGCGCAGGTGCAGCACGCGCACGTTGATGATATAGGTTGCCGTAAGTCCGCCATTGAAGAGCATGGTGATGACGATAAACGTGGCAAAGAAATTTCGGAAGGGGAAGTCGGTGCGGGAGAGCGGGTAGGCGTAGAGCACTGTCACCAACAGGCAGGAGAGCGTGCCCACGACGACCACAAACAGCGTCACGCCATAGGCGTTCAACACCATCTCCGGCTTTTCAAAGAGGAAGGCGTAGGCTTCCAGCGTGTACTCTCGAGGGAAGAACTGGTAGCCGTCCTGCAAAAGCACGGTCTCCGGCGTGAGGGACACGGCGATGAGCAGCAGCAGCGGCGCCAGGCAGGCGATGGAGAAAAGGGCGAAGAACAGGTGCAGCAGGATCTCCGTCCAAAGGGGCACGCGGTTGGCGAGATTGGGGTGGATTCTCTTTGCGGCGGAACGCATACCGGTATTCCTCCTTTCCCTCTAAAACAGCGCCTGAGCGGGGTCGATTTTGCGCACGACGAGGTTGGCGGCCACGACCGTGACCGCGCCCACGACCGATTGGTAAAAGCTCGCCGCCGAGGACATGCCCACGTTGTTGAGCGTAGTGAGCGCGCGGTAGACGTAGGTGTCGATCACGTCTGTGACTTCGTAGAGCATGGCCGAATTCATCGGCACTTGGTAAAACAGTCCGAAGTCCGCGCGGAAGATGTTGCCAAGGGCCAGCAGAAACATGATCACCATGGTCGGCGTCAGCTGCGGCACCGTGATGTAGATCGCCTGCTGCCACTTGCCGGCCCCGTCAATGACCGCGGCCTCGTAGAGTTCCTTGTCGATGCCGGCGATGGAGGCAAGATACACCACGCTTTTATAGCCGAGCTGCTTCCACCAGTGGACCAGGGGCAGTATGAAGGGCCAATAGGCGAGCTCGTTGTACCAGTTCACGCGCTCCAGGCCCAGCGTCTCCCGTATGGAATTGAGAAAGCCGTAGTCCGGGTGCAGGAAGCCGTAGACCAGATAGGCAACGACCACCATGGAGAGGAAGTTGGGCAGTATGATCAGCGTCTGGTAGACCTTGGAGCAGAGCGGCTGCCAGATCTCCCGCATGAGCACGGCCACGCCCACGGCGAAGAACACATCGCAGAAGATGAAGAGCAGATTGTAGCAGATGGTGTTGCGGGTGATGCGCCAGGCGTCGGTCGTGGCGAAGAGAAATTCGAAGTTTTCCAGCCCCACCCAGGGGCTGCGCAGCAGGCCCACGGCGTAGTCGATCTTCTTAAACGCCAGGAACACGCCCGCCATGGGCAGATAACAGTTCACGATGAAGACCGCCGCGCCGGGCAGGAGCATGAGCAGCAGCGCCCGGTAGCGCCAGCAGGCGCGAAAAAAAGTTCGCAGGATCGACCTTTGCCTCCGCTTGCGCGCCGAAATGAAAGTAGACCGATACGTCGACATGACCCATCCCCCTTTTCGGTTTCGTTCGATAGCTGCCTCAGGATGGCCCAAGTATACGCGCAGCACAAGCAGGTTGTCAAACACGATCGGATAATTTCTTTTGCACGATTGTAACTTATTTCTATAAAAGGAGGAAAATGCAAGAAAGACGCATAAGTTCCCCTTCCATTTCGGGAAAGGATTTGTCATAATAGACACATGATACATATGGACAATGAAGGAGGGGGAAGTCCGTGTTTCGCTCCTTGATCGCCCGGGTGGTATTTGCCTTTACAGCAGCCCTGGCGCTGGTCATACTGCTCTTCATCGCGGCGAATCAATATGCGATAGAGCGACAGCGCCGCCAGGCAGTGCAGGCGCAGGCGATGCTGCTGGAGCTCTACGCCACACAGATGGAGAGCGAGCTGGAGAGCCAGCGCCTGGGACTGCTGCAGCAGGTTGCAGGCGACCTGGACTTAAACGGGCTGTGCATCTACGATCCCAATTCCAATCGCTATAAATTGGCGGCGCAGGCCTGCAAGAAGCGCCTGGGCGAGGACTTGCAGACGAGCGAGTGGATCAGCACGCGCTTTTTGTACGATGAGGAGACCGGGGTGCTGCTCACCGCGTCGGATGCCTTTGCCAGTTCGCGGCATCTCTACATGCAGGGGAACATCCGCAGCTTTCTGCGCGGCGCGGACGGCGCGCGCTCGCACGTGTGGACGAGGGTCTTTTCCAGTGGATACATCAACGAGGGCGAGGCGCAGAGCTGGCTCCTGGTCAAGAGCGCGCGCGTGGCGGATCGGCTGACGCTGGGCGTGATCCTGCCGGTGGAGAATCTCATTCCGCCGCTGGAGGAGGCGATTGCATACAGCGGAGCCATAACGCAGGTTTACGCCGAGGACGGCGCGCTGCTGGCGCAGTCCACGCCGCGCAGGGAAGAAGACGCGCAGCGCAATGCGCACATCGCCGCCCATTTTCTGCAAAGCGAAGAGCCGCTGCGCATTGTGGACGCCGCCGACGGCGAAAGCTATATTGCCATCAGCCGCGCCGTGGATGCCGCGGAGGTGCGCATCGTGTCGCTGCTGCCGGAACATGCCGTGCTGCAGCAGCTGGAGCAGTTCGAGCGCATCGGCACCTGCCTGCCGCTGGCGCTGCTGGCCATGCTCTTGGCCTGCGCGGCGGTGATCCCCGCGCTATATCGACCCTTTGGACAGCTGGTGGACATCATGGAAGGCGTGGCGAAAGGGGATCTTTCTCTGCGCCTGCCGCCGGGGCGCACGCCGGAATTTCGACGGGTCAACGAGCGCTTCAACCAGATGGTAGAACAGATCGCCCGCCTGAATCAGGACGTGCGCGAGCAGACGGAGCGCACGCACAAGGCGGAGCTCCTGCATTTGCAGGCGCAGATCAACCCCCATTTCTACCAAAATGCGCTCAACCTCATTTACAACCTGGCGGCGCTCAAGCAGTTTGCGCTGATCCAGGAGGTGGCGCTGCATTTGGCGGGATATTTTCGCTTTATTATGCGCTCCGGCGACCGGGCGATTCGCCTGCGCGAAGAGCTGGAGCACATCGAAAACTACATGGAGATCCAGAAGATCCGCTATCCCAACGCCATGGACTATGTCTGCAGCGTGGAGGCGGGGCTGGAGGATTTCCCCATACTGCCGCTGTGCGTGCAGCCGTTCGTGGAAAACAGTGTGATCCATGGCTTCACCGCCAGGCGGCGTTTCTGCGTCTGCGTGCGCGCGGTGCGGCGGGGCGAGGACTATGTGGAGATCACGGTGGAGGACAACGGCATCGGCATGACGACCCCGCTTACGCAGACGCTCAACCGCTGCATGGCGGCGCCCGATGGGCAGCCGAGCGCGCATCTGGGGGTGTGGAACGTCGCGACACGGCTGCAGAAGCACTATGGAACGCGGGCGGCGCTGTGGTATGAAACGGGGCGAAGCGTCGGCGTCTGCATCCATCTGCTGCTTCCGGCAAGAGAGAAGGCGCAGGACAACGGCGCAAGATGATGGAGAGGAGGAATTTTTATGACGCTGCTGGTCGTAGACGACGAGTGGTATGCGGTCAAAGGGATCAGCGAGGGAATCGACTGGCGTGGGACGGAGATCGACGAGGTGTTGGAGGCGTTTTCTGCCGCGGAAGCGATGCGGATCCTGCAGGAGCGGCGGGTGGACGTGCTGCTGTGCGACATCGAGATGCCGGAAATGAGCGGCCTGGAGCTTTCTCGCTGGTGCGCGTCGCACACACCGGGAATCAAAATCCTCTTCCTGACAGGCCACGCCAGCTTTCCTTACGCCAATGAGGCGGTGCGCCTGCAGGCGTTTGACTACATACTCAAACCCGTGGATCATGAGACCTTGACGCAGGCCGTATGCCGCGCCGCCCGGCAGGCGCGCAGCGACGCGGCGCGGGAGAAGGACGCGCTGCGCTGGCAGGAGTACAGCGCGCGCCTTGCGGCAGAGCGGCCGGAGCACACGCGCCTGTTTTGGCGCAACGTCATCGACAATCGCCTGAATCGGGAGAGCATCCACGCCTGGTTTGCGGCGGAGGCGGGCGGGGCGCAGCCAATGCCGGCGCTGGTGACGCCTGTTGCCATCTATGTGGACGATGAGGACCTGAGCACGGAGGAGGAAGCGCTGCTGCGCTCGGCGCTGGAAGAAAAGCTGGATCAGGATCTGCTGCAAACGGCAAGGCCCGGATGCCGCCTGCGCGATCCGGAGTTGGAAACGCTGCTTTTGCTCTATGGTCCCTGGAAAACGGAAATCGAGGCGAGCCTGCACGAAGGCCTTGCCGCAATCCAGAAGAGCCTGCGATGCCGACTGCACTGGCGCGCAGGAGAGACTGCCGCGCCGGAAGAGCTGTGGTGGAGCGTCTATCGTCTGCGGCGGGGCGCGGAGCGCACACTGCCCCGTGGACAGGGTATGGCCGACGCTCTGGACTGGGAGACCATGCTGGCCACAACGCCGGAGGAACAGGTTCACGCCCGCGCGGACCGCGTCTTTGCCGAGGCGGGTGAGGAAGGGCGTACGCTGCGGCTGCAGGGGGAGGTTCTGCGCCTGTGCGGTGCAGCGCGGCGCATCGGCGATCGCTGCGGCGTTCCCACGGAAGCGGCGCAGGCGCGCGTGCGGGAATTGCTGGCGCTGGGCGGCGAATGTACGCCGGCGCTGCTGCAGGCGGTACATAGGCTGCTCGATGCCTGTATGCAGGACCTGCACGCCTGCCCGGACAGCGACAACGCGCAGATCGCCGCGGCCTGCCGCTACATCCACACGCATTTGCGGCAAAATTTGACGCGGGAAAACATCGCCGCGCAGGTATATCTGCACCCCGCCTATCTCTCGCGATTGTTTAAGCACGAGATGGGAGTGACGCTGACGGACTACATTGCCAAGGCGCGCATCGACGAGGCGTGCCGCCTGCTGCGCGCTCCGTCGGTCAAGATCGGCGCGGTGGGCGCGCAGGTGGGGTATCCGCAGTTTCCCTATTTCTGCCGCGTGTTTCGCCGCATCACAGGCATGAGCCCGCAGGCCTACCGGCAAAAGGACCTGTCGGATGAAAACAACGGAAGATAGGAATGCGGCTTTGCCTCTTGCCAAAGGGGCGAAGGAATGGTATACTGCTTGTAAGGACAATCGGACAAAAAGGAGGGGTGGCGCATGGCGGGGGAGAGGCTGCTGCTGGCGCACGATCTGGGGACGAGCGGCA
>CALWKN010000260.1 GCA_944381265.1 uncultured Clostridia bacterium | reverse complement strand
CCGCTGCTCACGCTCTCCGGCGGCCGCAGCTCGACCATGGGCGCGGCGATCGTGCAGGCGGTCTACGACCAGGTGCTCGACCGCAAGGCCCATCCCAAGGAGGGCTCCTACACCAACAAGCTGCTGGAAAAGGGCGTGGACAAGATCGGCAAGAAGGTCGTCGAAGAGGCGGCGGAGGTGCTGATCGCCGCCAAGAACCGCAGCGAGGAAGAGGTCCGCTTCGAGGTGGCGGACCTGATGTACCACCTGACGGTGCTGCTGGCCGACCAGGATCTTTCCTGGGACGACATCTACGCCGAGCTGGAAAACCGCCACCGCTGATCTTCGCGCATAACGCCGCGCCCTGTTTTTCCGCAGCATTGGAAAAAACGGGCGCGGCGGTTTCATCATCCGAAAAGAATGGGGAAAAACACTTTTCATTTGCCGCGCGCTGTGCTATGATGATAGAAGATTGTCGCCGAGATGCGGCGGACGGCTTCCTTACGCACACTCCGAAGAAAGGGAAGAAGAGAGTATGTACACCATTTTGCAGAAAGAAGCGCTCAATCCCACCGTCACGCGGATGGTGATCGACGCGCCCCTGATCGCCCGCAAGGCCGAGCCGGGGCAGTTCGTCATACTGCGCGTGGACGAGGCGGGCGAGCGCATTCCCCTGACGGTCGCGGACTTCGACCGCGAGAAGGGGACCGTGACCATCATCTTCCAAATCGTGGGCGCGACGACCTACAAGCTCAACCAGCTCAGTGCCGGCGACAGCCTGCACGACTTCGTCGGGCCCCTTGGCGTGGCCAGCCATGTCGAGGGCCTGAAAAAGGTCGCGGTCATAGGCGGCGGCGTGGGCTCGGCCATCGCCTACCCCATCGCCAAGAAACTGCACGACCTGGGCGCCACGGTGCACAGCATCGTCGGCTTCCGCAGCAAGGACCTGGTGATCCTGGAGGAGGAGTTCCGCGCCTGCTCCGACCTCTTTACGGTGATGACCGACGACGGCTCCTACGGCGAAAAGGGCCTGGTCACAAACGCGCTGGAGCAGCTGCTGCAAAAGGGCGAGACCTACGACGAAGTGATCGCCATCGGCCCCCTTGTCATGATGAAGTTCGTCTGCAAGCTCACCAGGGAATACGGCGTCAAGACCGTGGTCTCCATGAACCCGATCATGATCGACGGCACGGGCATGTGCGGCGGCTGCCGCCTGACGGTGGGCGGCAAGGTGAAGTTCGCCTGCGTCGACGGCCCGGACTTCGACGGCCACGAGGTGGACTTTGACGAGGCCATCGAGCGCTCGACCATGTACCGCGACTTTGAGCGGCACCAGTACGAGGCGGCCTGCAATCTGTTCAAGGGGGTGTAAGACGATATGCCGAATATGAGTCTTAAGAAGAATCCGATGCCGTCGCAGGAGCCGGCGGTGCGCGCCCACAACTTCGAGGAGGTTGCCCTTGGCTACACGCGCGAGCAGGCGATGGACGAGGCGGCGCGCTGTCTGAACTGCAAGCACAAGCCCTGCGTCTCCGGCTGCCCGGTGGCCATCGACATCCCCGCCTTCATCGGCAAGGTCAAGGAGGGGGACTTTGAGGCGGCCTACGAGATCCTCACCCGCTCCTCCTCGCTTCCGGCGGTCTGCGGCCGCGTCTGCCCGCAGGAGACGCAGTGCGAGAGCAAGTGCGTGCGCGGCATCAAGGGCGAGCCGGTGGCCATCGGCCGCCTGGAGCGGTTCGTGGCCGACTGGCACATGCAAAACGCCAAGGAAACGCCCGTCCGCCCGGCGCATAACGGCCACAAGGCGGCGGTGATCGGCGCCGGGCCCGCGGGTCTCACCTGCGCCGGGGACTTGGCGCGCAAGGGCTACGACGTGACGGTGTTCGAGGCGCTGCACACGGCCGGCGGCGTGCTGGTCTACGGCATACCGGAGTTCCGCCTGCCCAAGGCGATCGTGGAAAAGGAGATCGGCACGCTGCGCGACCTTGGCGTCAAGATCGAGACGAACATGGTGATCGGCAAGGTGCTCTCCGTGGACGAGCTGTTCGACATGGGCTTTGAGAGCGTGTTCATCGGCTCCGGCGCCGGGCTGCCGCGCTTTATGAACATCCCCGGTGAGAACCTCAAGGGCGTGTACTCCGCAAACGAGTTCCTCACCCGCGTAAACCTCATGAAGGCCTTCCGCAAGGACAACCCCACGCCCGTCAAGGACGTGCGCCGCGTGGCGGTGGTGGGCGGCGGCAACGTGGCCATGGACGCCGCCCGCTGCGCGCTGCGCCTGGGCGCGGAGAAGGTCTCCATCGTCTACCGCCGCTCGATGGAGGAACTGCCCGCCCGCCGCGAGGAGGTCGAGCACGCGCAGGAGGAGGGCGTGGAATTCCTGCTGCTCAACAACCCGGTGGAGATCCTGGGCGACGAGCACAAGAACGTCACCGGCATGCGCTGCATCCGCATGGAGCTGGGCGAGCCGGACGCCTCCGGCCGCCGCCGCCCCGTGCCGGTCGCGGGCAGCGAGTTCGACCTGGACGTGGACTGCGTGATCATGGCCATCGGCACCTCGCCCAATCCCCTGCTGCGCTCCACCACCCCCGGTCTGGAGACGCAGAAGTGGGGCGGTATCATCGCCGAGGAAGAGACCGGCGCCACCTCCCGCCAGGGCGTGTTCGCCGGCGGCGACGCGGTGACGGGCGCCGCCACGGTGATCCTGGCCATGGGCGCGGGCAAGACCGCCGCCGCCGCCATGGACGCCTACATGCAGGGCAAGCGCTGATCCCTCCCCCATTCGCAAAAAAGCGACCGCAGTCGGAATTTTTCCGACCTCGGTCGCTTTTTTGTCCTTGCCGCTCAGCCCTTTTCCATCTTCTCGATGATGGCCATCAGCTCGTCGAGCTTTTCGTCCGCCTTGCCCTGCTCCGCCGCCTCGATCAGGCATCCGGCCATGTGCGCGCGCACCACCTCGCGGTTGGCCTTGCGCAGGATCGACGTGGTGGCCATGAGCTGGTTGGAGATGTCCATGCAGTAGGCGTCCTCCTCGATCATCTTGAGTATGCCGTCGATCTGGCCGCGGGCGATGCGCAGGAGCCGCCCCACCTTTTCCTTGTCCGCGCGCACGGGCGCTTCCCCCTTTCGCACACCCCCAGGGGGTGTTTGCACCACTATACCGCAGGGGAGCGCCTCTTGTCAAGGGGCGCGCGTTGACAAACGGGGGGCGCGTATTCTACAATAAAGGAGAAGCGGCGGGACACAGCGCCGCGGCAAGGAGGGTGACGCAAGTGAAATTTTCCGACGGATTTTGGCTGAACAAGCCGGGCTATGACATCACCTACGCGGTGGAGCCCTACGAGCTCTACGTGCGCGACGGCCGCATCTGCGTGGTGGCCACGGGCGAAGTGATCGAGAGCCGCGGCCAGACGCTGGGCGGGCCGGTGCTGGACATCTCCTTTGCCTCCACGCATGAGAACACCATCCAGGTCACCATCGAGCACTTCAAGGGCCAGAAGGAGCGCGGCCCGGCCTATGTCCTCTACGAGGACGAGGCGTTCTGCCCGGTGACGGTGGAGACGGACGAGTACGCGGAGCTGATCTCCGGGCAGACGAAGGTGCGCGTCTACAAGGGCAGGGCCTGGCGCGTGGAGTACTACTACGGCGACAAGCTGCTGACCAAGCAGGGCTGGCGCACGACCTCCTACATCACGGAGGCGCCGTACCTGACGCAGGCGCGCTTGGACGCGCAGCGCAACTTCAACCGCTTCTTCGCCGACGACCAGGACGCGCGCCCGGCTTACATCCGCGAGATGCTCAACCTCTCCGTGGGCGAGGACGTGTACGGCTTTGGCGAAAAGTTCACGCCCTTTGTCAAGAACGGGCAGCGCGTGGAGATGTGGAACGGCGACGGCGGCACCTGCTCGGAGTACGCCTACAAGTGCGTGCCCTTCTACGTGTCCAACCGCGGCTACGGCGTGTTCGTCAACCACGCCGAGAAGGTGGACTTTGAGGTGGCGACGGAGACGGTGTCCAAGGTCTCCTTCGTGGTGCCGGGCGAGCGGATGCAGTACTACGTCATCGGCGGCGCGAACATCGCCGAGGTGATCTCCCACTACACGGAGCTGACCGGCAAGCCCGCGCTGCCGCCGGCCTACTCCTTCGGCCTGTGGCTGACCACGTCCTTTACCACCAACTACGACGAAAAGACCGTCTCCTCCTTTGTGGACGGCATGGCGCAGCGCGACATCCCGCTGCAGGTGTTCCACTTCGACTGCTTCTGGATGCAGGAGTTCCGCTGGTGCGACTTCACCTTCGACAAGCGGATGTTCCCCGATCCTGCGGGCTTCATCCGCCGCCTGAAGGAGCGCGGGCTGCAGATCTGCGTCTGGATCAACCCCTACATCGGCCAGCACTCGGCGCTGTTTGACGAGGGGATGAAAAACGGGTACCTGCTGAAAAAGAAGAACGGCGACGTCTTCCAGGCGGACCTGTGGCAGCCGGGCATGGGCATTGTGGACTTCACCAACCCGCAGGCCTGCAAGTGGTACGCCGAAAAACTGCGCGCGCTGTGCGACATGGGCGTGGACGCCTTTAAGACCGACTTTGGCGAGCGCATCCCCACCGACGTGCAGTGGTTCGACGGCTCCGACCCGCTCAAGATGCACAACTACTACCCGCAGCTCTACAACGCGGTGGTGTTCCAGGTGCTCAAGGACTACTACGGCGAGGGCAAGGCCTGCCTGTTCGCCCGCTCCGCCACCGCCGGCGGGCAGCAGTTCCCCGTGCACTGGGGCGGCGACTGCTTCTCCCAGTACGAGTCCATGGCGGAGACGCTGCGCGGCGGGCTCTCGCTGTGCCTGAGCGGCTTTGGCTTCTTCAGCCACGACATCTCCGGCTTTGAAGCCACCTCCACCCCGGACCTCTACAAGCGCTGGGTGGCCTTTGGCCTGATGTCCACGCACAGCCGCCTGCACGGCAACAGCTCCTACCGCGTGCCGTGGCTGTTCGACGAGGAAAGCTGCGACGTGCTGCGCCACTTCACCTGCCTTAAGGGCAGGCTCATGCCCTACCTCTTTGCCAGCGCCGTAAAGACGCACGAAACCGGCGTGCCGATGATGCGCGCCATGGTCATGGAGTACGCGGACGAGCCCGCCACCTGGAGCCTGGACACCCAGTACATGCTGGGCGACAGTCTGCTTGTGGCGCCCATATTCAACGAGCAGGGCACCGCGCTCTACTACGTGCCCAAGGGCCGCTGGACGGACATCCAGTCCGGCGAGGTCTACGAGGGCGGCCGCTTCTACGAGACGAAGCACGACTACTTCTCCCTGCCGCTGCTGGCCAAGCCCAACAGCATCCTGGCCTACGGCAAGTTCGAGCGCGACTTCGTCTACGACTACGCCCGCGACGTCCACTTCGTCCTCTACGAGCTGGAGGACGGCGCGCAGGCCGAGTGCACGGTCTACGACGCCGAGGGCAGGCCGGCGCAGCGCATCGTCGCCCGCCGCTGCGGCGACACCATAGAGATCACGGCCGACAACAAAGCGCTCCCCTTCACGGCGGAGGCCTCCAACGGCTGCAAGATCGCGATCCGATAACGGCGATTTCAAAGCGAGTGCCGCAAACCCCTCGGGTTTGCGGCACTCGCTTTTTACAAGTCCTCCGGCACCTCGCAGTGCATCCAATCGTCGGCCTTGTCCCAGTGCACGACGAAGCCCGCGCCCTTTTGGCAGAAGACGGAATCGGCGTCGTTCTCCTTGTCGGCGCCGGGGTCGTAGGCGCGGCGGGCGATGACCTCCTGCGCGTTGTGGCAGAGGTCGTAGCCGTCAAAGCGCAGCGCGAGCCGCCCCTGGCCCTTGCTCAGCGCCGCGAGGGCGGGCGCGTAGTCCAGCATCTCCGAGACCGGCGCGCGCCCGGAGACAAAGGCGCGCTCGCCGTCCGTTTCCGGCGGGTCGAAGCTGCCGCTCATGCGCTGGATGTCGCTGAGTATCCGGCCCATGCAGGCCTGCGGCGCGTCGATCGAGAACGCGTAGTAGGGCTCCAGCAGCAGGGATTCGGCCTTCATCAGCCCCTGGCGGATGGCGCGGTAGGTGGCCTGGCGAAAGTCGCCGCCCTCGGTGTGCTTTAGGTGCGCCCGCCCCGCCATAAGCTCGATGCGCACGTCCGCAAGCGGCGATCCGGTCAGCACCCCCAGGTGCTCCTTCTCAAAGACGTGCGTGCGCACCAGGTTCTGGAACGGCAGGGGCAGATCGTCCACATGGCAGCGGCTGGCAAATTGGATGCCGCTGCCGCGCGGCAGGGGCGTTAGGAGCAGGTGCACCTCCGCGTAGTGGCGCAGCGGCTCGTAATGCCCCGCGCCGCGCACCGGGGCGGCGATGGTCTCCCGGTAGACGATCTCCGGCCGGCCAAAGCGCACGGCAAAGCCGAAGCGCTCCTGCACCAGCGCCTGCAGCACCTCCAGCTGGATCGCGCCCATGACGCGGATGTGCAGCTCCTGCAGGCGCTCATTCCACTGCACGCCAAGGCTCGGGTCCTCCGCCTCCAGCCTGCGAAAGGCCGCAAGGCCCGTCTGCAGCGGCAGGTCGGGCGGGAACTCGACGCGGGCGCTGAGCAGCGGCGCGCTGACCGGGGCGGGGGCGGGCTCGCAGTCGCCCAGCGCCTGCCCGATGCGGCAGCCGGCAAGGCCGGTCACGGCCACGAGCTGCCCGGCGGCGGCCTGGCGCAGCGGCGCAAAGCGGCTGCCGTTGTAGAGGCGGATCTCGCCCACGCGCGCCGTCTCCTCCCCGAGGTCGAGCGCTTCGCGCACGGCAAGGCGCCCGGAGAAGAGCTTGAGGAAGGTGAGGCGGTTGCCCTGCGCGTCGTGGCGGATGCGGAAGACGCGCGCGCCAAAGGGCGCGTCCGGATCGTAGTCCGTGCGCGCCAGGCGGGCGAGCCCCGACAGCAGCTCCTCCACGCCCACGTCCTGCAGCGCCGAGCCGCAGAAGCAGGGGAAGAGCTTGCCCGCCCGCATCAGCGCCCAGGCCGCCTCCTCCGCC
>CALWKN010000259.1 GCA_944381265.1 uncultured Clostridia bacterium | reverse complement strand
CCGGCGGCTTTGACGTGCACGGCGGGGCCGACCTCGCGCACCATGAGCTCGACGTCGGCAAAGGTGGCGCCGCCCGTGCCAAAGCCGGTGGAGGTCTTGACAAAGTCCGGCCCGACCTCGCGGGCGACGGCGCAGAGGCTGCGCTTCTCGGCATCCGTGAGGTAGCAGTTCTCAAAGATCACCTTGGAGAGCGCGCCCTTCTCGCGGCACAGCGCGACGATGGCCGCCATCTCGCGCCGCACGGCGGCAAAGTCCCCGGCCTTTACGTCGGTCAGGTTCACCACGTAGTCGATCTCGTCCGCGCCGTCCTCTATGGCCAGGCGGGTCTCCAGGAGCTTGACCTCCGTGCGGGTCTGCCCCAAGGGGAAGCCGATGGCCGCGCCCACGTGCACGGGCGTGTCCCGTAGCCTGTCCTTGACATAGCGCACCGGCGCGGAGTTGATCGCCGCCATGGCAAAGCCATAGCGCGCGCAGTCGGCGCAGAAGGCGTCGAAGTCCTCGTGCGTGGCGCTCGCCCGCAGCAGTGTGTGATCGAAGTAGCGTGCCAGTTCCTTCGCAGTCATGGATGAGATCCTCCCTTTCTTCGGCATCAGCGGTAGAGTTCGACGGTGAAAACGTTGCGGTCGCCGCGGTAGCGGGCGATGGAATACTCCACAGGCTCGCCCTTGGCAAAGGCCAGCGTGCGCACGCGGCAGATCGGCCGCCCGGCGTCCATGTCCAGCAGCACGGCGTCTTCCGGCACGACGGCCGCCGCCTCGAACTGCCGGCGCGCGTGGTCGACGCGCAGCCCGTAGCGCTGCTCGAGCAGATCGTAGAGGCTGTTTGTGGCGAAGTCCTCCTCCATCAGGCGGCGGAAGCGGGCGTAGGGCAGGAAGGTCTCCACCACCACCAGCGGCTCGCCGTCGGCAAAGCGCAGGCGGGAGAGCCGGATCAGATGCGCTTCCTCCCGCAGCATCAGCGCCTTGGCGATCTCGCCGCGGCCGCTCACCCGCTCCAGCGCCAGCACGCGCGTCGAGGGCACCAGCCCCTTTTGCAGCATCTCCTCGTTGAAGCTCTTGAGGTTCTGGAAGAAGCGCGCGTCCACCGGCGGCCGCAGCGGCTCGGAGACGAATGTGCCCTTGCCCTTAAAGCGCACCAGATGCCCCTCGGCCACCAGCTCCGTCAGCGCCTGGCGCACGGTCGGCCGGCTGACGTGCAGAACCTTGGAGATCTCGCACTCCGGCGGGATCATGTCGCCCACGTGCAGCCGCCCTTCCTGGATGTCGGCCAGCAGCTGCAGCTTGAGCTGATAGTAGAGTGGAACCGGTATATCCTTGTGCAGCGTGTAGTCCAACACTCACCCCTCCTAAAGCGATTCGGCCCGGTCCTGCGCCATGTGCGCAAAGAGAGGGCGCAGCGCCATGTAAGCCTCGTCAAAGCGGGCAAAGCCGCGCGCGTAGGCCGCGGCGTTTTGGGCGTCGGGGCGCACGCAGTCCTCGTCGGGATTGAGGCGCTCGGCGGCGGTAAAGTCCTCGTAGAGCCCCAGGCCCACGCCCAGGCAGACCGCCGCGCCCATGCTCGTCGCTTCCTCGCGGTAACGCGGCAGCGTCAGCTCCTGCTGCCAGATGTCAGAGAGGATCTGCAGCCAGGTCCGCCCCTTGGCGCCGCCGCCGATCATGGCCAGCTTCTCCATTTTCGCGCCGCCCAGCAGTATGTCGCGGATGATCTTGAGGTTGTAGCCCACGCCCTCCAGCACCGCGCGCGTCATGTCGCCCTTGGTCGTGCGCACGCTAAGTCCCAGGAACGCGCCCCGCGCCGCGTGGTCCCAGCGCGGCGAGCGCTCGCCCAGCAGATACGGCAGGTAGAGCACGCCGCCCGCTCCCGGCGCGGACGCTTCCGCCAGGGCGTTGAGCAGGTCGTAGGCGCTGACGTTCCGCTCCCGGGCCAGGCGCTTTTCTTCGCCGCCCAGCGCGTCGCGGAACCAGCTGTAGGAGTAGCCCGCCGCCTGCATCGTGCCGCAGGGCGTGTAGAGATTCTCGTCCAGGTGCACCCAGTTGAACGTGCGCATCTGCGGGTCCAGCAGCGGCTGCCGCGACGCCGTGGAGATCCAGGACGAGGAGCCCAGCACGCAGTAGGCCCGCCCCGGCCGCGCCACGCCCGCGCCCACGCAGGCGCAGGAGCCGTCGCCTCCGCCCAGCACCACGGGCGTGCCCGCCAGCAGCCCCGTCTCCCGCGCCGCTTCCTCCGTCACGCGGCCCACCACGTCGCGCGAAGCGTGCAGCTCCGGCAGCAGACGCGCCGGGATCTCCAGCGCCTGCAGCAGCTCCTCCGACCAGACGCGCCTTTCGATGTCCAGCAGGTTCGTGCCCGAGGCGTCGCTGTAGTCCGTCACCCGCGCCCCCGTCAGCCGCAGCACGATGTAGTCCTTGGCGTTGAGCATCTTGTCGGCCTTGGCATAGAGCTCCGGCTCGTTGTCCCGCACCCAGAGCAGCTTGGCCGCGCTGTAGGACGCGCTCAGCCGGTGCCCGGTGATGCGATACCCTCTCTCCGCGCCGACGCGCTCGATCATCTCCCGCTCCTGCGCATCGGAGCGCGTGTCCGCCCACAGCAGCAGCGGCCGCAGCGGCTGTCCCTGCGCGTCCACCAGCAGGCAGCCCATCATCATGCCGCTGAAGCTCACGCCGAGCACCGCCTCCGGCGCCACGCCGGCCTTCTCCAGCAGCAGGCGCGTGCTGCGGCAGACCGCCGCCCACAGCGCCTCCGCGTCCTGCTCCACATAGCGGTCGCGCGGATAGCTCGTCTCGTACCCGCACACCACGCTGCAGCGCAGGTTCCCCGCCTCGTCATACAGCGTGGCCTTGTTGCCGCTCGTCCCCAGATCGTGCGCCAGCAGCAGCCTCTCCCCCGCCATGCGCCACCCCTCCTTTTTGTCCGATTGTCCTTACAAGCAGTATACCATTCCTTCGCCCCTTTGGCAAGAGGCAAAGCC
>CALWKN010000258.1 GCA_944381265.1 uncultured Clostridia bacterium | reverse complement strand
CCTTTGGGGGACTTGGCGCCAAAGAGCGTGCGGCCGGTCAGGCGCAGGTCGGGGCGGGCGTCGTACATCTCCCGGGTGATGAGGAAGTACTCCTGCTCCGGGCCGACGGAGGAGACGACGCGCTTTGCCGTGTGATTTCCCAAGCATCGCAGCACGCGCAGCGCCTGCCGGCTCAGGGCCTCCATCGAGCGCAGCAGCGGCGTCTTCTTGTCCAGCGCCTGCCCGCCGTAGGCGCAAAAGGCGGTGGGGATGCACAGCGTCCTGCCCTTTAAGAAGGCGTAGGAGGTGGGGTCCCAGGCCGTGTAGCCGCGGGCCTCGAACGTCGCTCGCAGGCCGCCGCTTGGGAAGGAGGAGGCGTCCGGCTCGCCCTTGATCAGCTCCTTGCCGGAGAACTCCAGGATCACGCCGCCGTCGGGGGCGGGGGCGATGAAGCTGTCGTGCTTCTCGGCCGTGATGCCGGTCAGCGGCTGGAACCAGTGCGTGTAGTGCGTGGCGCCCTTTTCCACGGCCCATTGCTTCATCGCCTCGGCCACGGCGTTTGCCACGCCTATGTCCAGCTCCTTCCCCTCGTCGATCGTGCTGCGCAGGGAGGCGTAGACCTTAGCCGGGAGCCTTGCGCGCATCACGCGGTCGTCAAAGACCAGGCTGCCAAAGGATTCCGGTACGTTTCGCATGAGCGTTCTCTCTCCTTTTCCGGGTGATATGCAAAAGACAAGGGCGCCTTCCCGCATTGCCGCGGGAAAGACGCCCTTGCCTTTCATGCCCGGCATTGTACCACGCCCCTTCCCCCCTGTCAAGCAAAAATTTGCGCTTCGCGGCAAAAAACATCCCGCCCCCGGCGCCCCTACCGATTATCCCCGCGCGCGCGAAAAAAACCGCTCCCCCCGTGTTTTCACGATGTTTACTTGACATACCGGCCCTCATATGCTACACTTCCGCCAATGAGCAAAGGCGTTCAGGACTGCGAAAGGGGAAGTCTCCCCTTCCGGCAGCCGGAACGCCTTTTGTTGTTCCCGATCGCAGCAAAGGGGGAAGGACACGCATGAAAAAAGAAGGCCAGATCCGCATACCCTCCGGGTGCGCCATCGCCGCGGTCCTGTCAAGGGACGGGCGCCGCATGTCGGGAGAAGGGATCTGCCGGGCGATGCGCCCGATGCACGACCGCTCCAACGGCCTGGGCGGCGGCTTTGCCGGCTACGGCATCTACCCGGAGTACAAGGACTTTACCGCGCTGCACCTGTTTTTTGACAGCCGCGAGGCGCGAAAAACCTGCGAGGCGTTTCTCAAGGAGCGCTTTGAGATCGTAAAGAGCGAGCGCATCCCCACGCGCACCCACCCCGCCATCACCGACGAGCCGATCCTCTGGCGCTACTTCGTCTCGCCCCTGCGCTCGGTGCTTTCCGCCCAGCAGCTGGACGAAAAGGCCTTTGTCGTGCGCGCCGTCATGCGCATCAACATAGAGCTCCCCGGCGCCTACGTCTTTTCCAGCGGCAAGAACATGGGCGTCTTTAAGGCCGTCGGCTACCCCGAGGACGTGGGCGCGTTCTACCGCCTGGAGGAGTACGCGGGCTATTCCTGGACCGCGCACGGCCGCTATCCGACCAACACCCCCGGCTGGTGGGGCGGCGCGCATCCCTTCGCGCTCTTGGACTTCTCCGTCGTGCACAACGGCGAGATCTCCTCCTACGACGCCAACCGCCGCTTCCTGGAGATGTTCGGCTACGCCTGCACGCTGCAGACGGACACCGAGGTCATCGCCTACGCGCTGGACTACCTGCTGCGCGTGCAGAAGCTCACGCTCAAAGAAGCCGCGATGGTCGTCGCCGCCCCCTTTTGGAGCGAGATCGATGGGCAAAGCGACGAAGCTGTGCGGCAGACGCAGACCTTCCTTCGCACGGTGTTTTCCAGCCTCCTCATCACCGGCCCCTTTTCCATCGTCCTTGGCTTTACCGGCGGCCTGATGGCTTTAAACGACCGCCTGAAGCTGCGCTCCATGGTGGTGGGGGAAAAGGACGACCGCGTCTACATCGCAAGCGAAGAGGCGGCCATACGCGCCGTCGAACCGGAGGCGGAGCACATCTTCGCCCCGCGCGGCGGCGAGCCGGTCATATTCCGTGTAAAGGACGGTGCGACAGACCTATGAGCGTGGAATTTCTCTATCCGGAGCATGAAATCGTGCGCGATCCCGAGCGCTGCACACTCTGCCGCGTCTGCGAGACGCAGTGCGCAAACGGCGTGCACCGCTTCGACGAAAAGCGCCGCCGCATGCTGGCGGACGAGCGCCTGTGCGTGAACTGCCAGCGCTGCGTCGCCTTCTGCCCTGCGCGGGCGCTGAAGATCGTAAAGAGCGAGAGCGCCTGGCGCGAAAGCGCGAACTGGCCGCGGCAGGCCGTGCGCGAGATCTACAAGCAGGCCGCAAGCGGCGGCGTGCTGCTCTCCTCCATGGGCAGCCCAAAGGCCCTGCCCCCCTACTGGGACCGCCTGCTGCTCAACGCCTCGCAGGTGACGAACCCGCCCATCGACCCCTTGCGCGAGCCGATGGAAACGCGCGTGATCTTGGGCAAAAAGCCGCGAAATATCGAGCGGAACGCCGACGGGACGCTGAAGACCGCGCTTCCGCCGCAGCTCACGCTCTCCATGCCCGTGCTCTTTTCCGCCATGAGCTACGGCTCCATCAGCTACAACGCCCACGCCGCCCTGGCCCGCGCCGCGGAAAAGCTCGGCATCTATTACAACACCGGCGAGGGCGGCCTGCACGAGGATTTTTACAGGTACGGGGCGAATACCATTGTCCAGGTGGCCTCCGGGCGCTTCGGCGTGCACGAGGACTATCTGCTCTCCGGCGCCGCCATCGAGATCAAGATGGGCCAGGGGGCAAAGCCCGGCATCGGCGGCCACCTGCCGGGAAAGAAGATCGTAGGGGACGTGGCCCGCACGCGCATGATC
>CALWKN010000257.1 GCA_944381265.1 uncultured Clostridia bacterium | reverse complement strand
GGGCCGGCTGGGCGTCCTCGATCGCATCGCACAGCCCTAAGTCCAGCGCCTCCTGCGCCGTCAGCGTCGCGCCCTTGTCCAGCAGCGCCCGCAGCGTCTCCTCGCTGCACTTGCCGCCGGATCTGTTCAGGTAGATGCGGCGGTTGCCCTCCATCATGCTGTCCAGGTCGTCCGCCGCCTTGCGCAGCGCCGCCGCGTTGCCAAATACACCCATCTCCATGTTGTGCAGCATCATCACGCTTGCCGGACGCATGACGACGCGGTCCGCCGCCATGCAGATCACCGAGGCGATGGACGCGGCGATGCCGTCCACATAGGCCGTCTTGTGCGCAGGATGGCGGCGCAGCAGGGAGTAAATGCCGTACCCCTCCTTGACGTCGCCGCCGTAGGAGTTGACGTAGAGCACGATCTCCCGCGCCAGGGGCTGCGCCTCCAGCTCGCGCCGGAACGCCTCCGCGCTGCCCTCTTCCCGCTTTTCGCCCGTGCGCGGGTCAATGCCCGCCGGGCCCACGTCGCTGTACAGATCGATCTCCAGCACGTCCGCCGCCTTCTGGCGGAACGCGCTCCGGAGCCGGATTTCCATCCTCTCTTCCTCCCTTCAAGTATTCCTGGACCGCGGCAAAGTTCTTGGTCACAAAGTGCTCGTCCGCCCAGGGCGCCGGGATCGTCGGTTCGCCCAGCTTGCGCAGCACGTCGTTCACCGAGAACACGCCCGAGGACACCAGCTTTTCCACGCTGGCGGCGCCGCCCAGCAGGTCCGCGTGCAGCAGCGTGCTGGTGTCGATGTGCACGCCGTCGCCGCGCAGCACGGCCTCCCGGCCGTAGCGCTTGCGGTTGATCTCCGCCTCGATCATGCGGGTCAGCGGGTCGATGCAGGCGGTCAGCGTGTACTGCACGGCCTGTTCGATGCCGGCCACGTCCCCCAGCAGCAGCGCCGGTGCAAGGCCCAGGGCGCGGGCGTCGAACGTGGCCACGTCGTCGATCATGGCGCGCAGGTCGCGCGTCGTCTCCTGCGAGTAGGTGCGGCTGCCGGACAGGTCCTGGTACTCCTGCCCGTTGTACAGGGGCAAAACCGCGTCCCCAGCGCCAAAGAAGCGCTTGAACTTGTCCTGCAGGATGGCGTTTTGCCGCTGCGCGTCCTCGCGCGTCGCCCGGGCGTTCTGCTCGGTGGACAGCTTCAGCACGCCCTTGCGGGCGCGGCTGGCCTGGTAGGTGCGCGCGCCGTAGGCGATCAAGGGCCCGTAGGTGTCAAACAGCCGATTGGTCGCCCGGCGCATGCTGCCGGGGGAAAGGCGGAAATACAGCACGTCGCGGGCGGGGTAGGGGCCGGGCAGCGCCAGCCCGTCCACCGTCACGCCGGTAAACACGCTGTCCGTCACCGCGCGCTCGTCCACACACCAGCTGTCCGCCACAAGCAGCTGTCCGGATGCCTCCACCACCAGCGCCGCGCCCTGCGGGCCGTAGAGCGAGTGGATCAGCTTGGCCAAGAACTGCGCGGCATTCTGGTTGCGGTTGGGCGCTACGTTCCAGGCGTACCACTCCGCGCCGCGCACGGGCCGCCCCGCCCGCATCGTCTGGAATTCGCACTTGCTCACTAACCGGGCGATGCTGTCCACGCAGGAGAGATAGGCCAGCTCTCGCACCGCCTCCACAGCCGGGGCAGCCATTTCCTCTTCCTCCTGCGAGAACGCCGCAGCCCCCGGCTGCACGCCCAGCTTCATCCGGAACCAATCGATAAGATGCACTTTCCCCACCTCCTTCCTCAGAACGTAAAGATTTCCAGGTCCTCCAGCGGCATCTCCGGCGGCGCGTCCAGCTCCTCCTCGACCTGCAGCGCCGCCACCAGCGCCATGAAGGGGTCGTTTTTCCGGGACTTGGGCTCAATCTTGCCAAAGCTCAGGTTGCCGCTGGAGCGGTCGCGCTCCAGCTTTGTGTTGTTTGCCGCCCAGCGCATCAACGGGTTGTCGCCCCAGACGATGTTGTGGCGAGAGAAGAGGCTTTCTACCACCGGCGCGATCTTCATCTCGCCGCTCTTGCGGCAGAGGAAGAGCCTCTTCCCCGGCGTCTCCACGTCAAAGCCAACGTCTTTGAGCGCCCGGCGCAGCAGCGGCAGGCGAAACAGGTCCAGCGCCACGCGGCGGATGTCGTAGCGCGCGCCCTGCTCTTCCAGCCAGCGGGCGATGTGCTCCGGCGCGATCTCCACGTCGTCCACTGCCGTAAGCAGCCCGGCCCGCGCCCAGTCCCGCCAGGGCGCGCGGATGCGCGGCAGGTCCTGCGAGCGCAGGCAGAGCCAGGCATGGGGGAGGAAGTAGCGCGTCTCGCCCTCGCGGAACAGGCAGCCCGCCGCGGCGAAGTCGCGCATGCTCGCATAGTCGATGCCCACCACGCATGGCCGCCCGGTGAGCTCCGGCAGCGGCCGGCTGGCCGCTACCAGGTTCTCCCAGTCCGTGACGTGCAGCTCGGTGTCCGTGCGCGGCACGTTCATGCGCTTGGCCAGGAAGGACAGCGCGCTCTCGCCGCGCCGATAGGCGGCGTACTCCTTGCGGATCTCCCGCTGCAGGGCGGGCAGGTACTCCAGGGAGGGGTTGGCCTTGTGCCACATGGCCGGGTCGTCCACTTCCTCCGGCGCGTCCAGCCGGCAGAGGAAGGGCAGCCAGCCGGAGTCTGGCGCCCCGTCCGCCCTGCCCACATCGGGAGCGGCGTTTTCCGCCGCGCCGCTTAAGATCTCCTCGGAACGGCGCAGGTAGGCGTCCAGCACACCGTCGCGCACAAAGCCGTTGCTGGTGATGAAGGTGCGCCGGGGGTGCGGTTTCTTGCCGAATCCCGTCGTGTACACCTCGATGTTGGCATAGTTCTCGTACTCGTGTACCTCGTCAAAGTCCACTTTGCCCGAGCGCAGGCCGTCCTTGCCGCGGGGGCTGTTGGTGCGGAAGCGGAGCTGCGCGCCGGTGCTGCGGCAGGTGATCACCTCTTTGTTCCAGGCAAAATGCCGCGATAGCGCCTCGCGGTTGTCCTCCAGCACGCGCCAGATGTCGTCAAAGGAGGTGCGGGCCTGGTCCTCGTTGTTGGCGCAGATGTCGATGTGGTAGGCGCGGATGCCGTTGTAGGGCGACAGCGCGCAGAAGTCCTCAAAGGCCAGGTAGCCGTTCTTCCCAGACCCTCTCCCTACGAGCAGAAACAGGTCGTCCCAGCGCGGCGTGTTGTCCGCCACATAGTAGGTGCACAGGTGCAGCGCCAGGCAGAACACCTCCCAGGGAAACAAGTCGTAGGGAAAGTACTTTTGCAGGCTCAGGTAGCGGCGCAGCTGCTCCCGGTGCACGTAGATCTCTTCCCGCGCAAAACAGCGGCGCACATAGGCGGCCAGTCGCTTCTGGTCGCGGCAGAAGGCCTTGCGCCCCGACTCCACGTCCTTGAGATAGGTCTCCACCTCGGGCGGAATCTCGTGGGCAAAGGGTCTGCCGTCGAAGCCGGCGACAAAGCTCTCCCTGCGCTCAGAGCTCCGCATCCTCGCGCGGCGGGGCCTTGGGGCGGGCGCTCTCCAGCCCGGCGTAGAGCTTGTCCATCTGTGCCAGCACTTTGACCAGCTCCTGCGCCGAGGGGTTGAGCCGGTGCGTCGTGCCGCCGTTTGCCACGTACAGCCCGCGCTCGGCCCGATCGCGCACGTATTCCGCCGCCAGGTCCCACAGGTCCATGTACTTTTCCACCCGATCCAGGTTGGCGTCGTCCGCGGCGCCGCTGCGCTCCAGCCGCTCGATCAGGTCCGCCCGCACGCGCTCGCGGTCACCGCGCAGGGCCAGACAGGCCTTTTGCATGCCCTCGCCTCCTTTCCCGCATGCTCGCCATCGCGCGCGAGGGCGCGCGACTGTGTCGGGGTCCCCCTGCGCTTCGTTTCCCCCGTTTTAAACCGCGTTTTTCCGGTGGGGGGGAGGACTCACCAGCGCTCCGGGGTCAGCGGCGCGCACGCCGCGCGGCGCCAGGCATGCGCCTCCTCGTGGCAGGTGCTGCACAGCGGCACCAGCTGCGCATACGGTTTGCCCCCGCTCATGTAGCTCGCGGCCAGCGCCAACTCCGGATGCTTGTCCAGCCGAAAGACGTGGTGCACCATCTCCGCCCGGGCGTAGCGCCCCCGTTCCCGGCAGCGCAGGCATTCCCCGTGCGCCTGCGCCAGCACAGCCGCGCGCACGCGCCGCCAGGCCGCGCTCTGATAGAACTTGACGCCCCGCGGCGAGGCCGCCAGGTGCCGCACGCGCTCCAGCTCCGCGCCTCGCAGGGCCTGCGGCTGCTCCGCGTCCAGCGGATGCGCCTCCAGCACCGACGCCACCCGCGCGCCCTCCTTTCGATTCTTCTCCCGCCCTTGCCGGCCGCGCCCCGCCCTGCGCCTATCTTCTGCCGGCACATACCCCGGGCGCTGCGCGCGCCCGCCTCCGCCCTCCCGCCGGGGACGCAAAGAGGACAGCCCCGCAAAATTTGGGCTGTCCTCTTTGCCAGGAGGTGTCTCACATGCCTGTCGCCTAGTCGTCGTTGTCCCTGCTCCCCGCAACTCCGACTGTACACAGTATAGCACAGACGTTGCGCGCACTACTCTCAACTTGTGCGCAAACTGCGTTCTTCGGCAAAGATCTTTCGCGCCAGGCCCAGCCAGCGGTAGATCGTGGCCGGGCTCGCCGGGAGCGCGACGGAGAGCCGGTCCACGCGCCGGGCGATCTCCCCGCGCGCAAGCGGCCGGTCCGCCTCGACCTGGTAGACCTCCCGCACCGCGCGCAGTATGCACGTCCCGCCGCGCAGGCGCTCGATGCGCGTTAATGCCCGCTCCACGGCCTCCAGGTCGCGCAGCGTGCCCTCGGCTTCCGACAGCGCCGCTTCCGCCCGCAGCACCGCCGCCTCCGTCGGGCTGCCAAGGCTCCCACCCCCTTCCGCCCGGCGGGACAGCGCCTCGCACAGCACCCGCTGCCGGTACGCGTCTTCGCTTCCCAGCCGCGCGTGCAGCCGGAACGCCTCCGTCGCATAGTCGCGGTAGTGCGTCTTCAGCATGTCCCCTCCTCCTCTCCCGGCATGGCGAACAGGCGCAGGACCGCGCCCTCGCCGCGGAAATAGCGCTCGTCCGCCACGCCGCGCCGCCTGCCGCCCGCGCGCCAGACCACCCGCCCTTCGCCGCTTGCGCGGCGGTAGCCGCGCTCGATGCGCCCGACCTGGTAGCGCGTGCCCGCCGCCGTCCGCCGCTCCAGCAGCAGCCGCCGCCCCGGCACGAGCGCGTCAAAGTCCACCGCCGCGCCGGGCAAAGTGCGCATCTCCCCCAATCGCACACCGCCCCGCGTCACATCTCCCCCTCCTTCGCCGCTTGTCCCCGGGAAGGGGCGCCCGCCGCGGCTCGGCACAGCGCCTGTATGCGGGGGCGCAGCTTCTCCCGGATCTCGCTTTGGAGCCTTTCCTCCGCGAATTCGTGCGTGAGAATGGGGCGTCCCAGCAGCTCCTCGCAGTATCTGTGAACGTCTTCAAAGTCCGGCACGAGCAGCACGCCCGTGTAGGCCGACAGCATCAGCGCCTCTTCCCGCGTCACGGCTCTCCCTCCTTTTCGCCTGCCCGCAGGGCCGCAAGGCGCTCCCGAAGCAGCCGCACGGCCCGGTCCGTCTTGGGTTCGCCGCAGCGCGGGCAGAAATCTTCGACGCGCTCCGGGTCGTCGAACTCGTACCCGCACGACGGGCAGTGCGAGTACCCGTACTCGTCCTCGACCCAGCTGCCGGGCGCGGCGGGCGAATCCCACTCGTAGCCGCAGTGCGGGCACTGCGGGAAGCCGTAGGCGTCCACGTACCAGGCGCCGCTCGGCTCCGCCAGAAAGTCGCGCAGCAGGGCGGGGTCCTCGTACTTCTGCCCCCAGGAGAGGATCTCGCGGACGTCCGCCGCCTCGTCCCGCCCGCGCCCGATG
>CALWKN010000256.1 GCA_944381265.1 uncultured Clostridia bacterium | reverse complement strand
CGTGGCCCCGGTCGTGGTGCAGACGCCCGCCGGTCCCACCCGCATGATGGCCCCCCGCCCGCCGGAGACGCGCGAGGAGCTGCCCCTGCCCACGAGCGACGCCGACTGGACCAGCCTCTACCGCAATCTGGTGGACGTCATCGACAACGGCGCCGAGCTCATCGTCAAGCCCGAGCAGGTGCGCCGCGTGCTGCAGCTGATCGAGACGATCTTCGCCTCCGCCGCCTGCGGCCACAGCATCGCCTGCGCGATCTGAGCACGCTCTTCGCCCTCCCGCCCCGCGGCGGTAGGGCGTTTTGTATTGACGGGAACGGGCAGCGCGTGCTATCCTCTTGGCAAAGAGAGGAGGCGAAAGACGTTGCGCAGACGAAACATGTTGCTGCTCGCGCTGGCGGTGCTGCTGGCCCTCGTCCTTGTGGGCTGCGGCGCGCAGGCGCCCGCGGCGGCAGACGGCGGCGGGGCCCTGGAGGAAAGCTACGCTCCGGAGGCGGACGGCGGCGAAACCGCCGCGCCGGAGGAGAGCGTCGCGGCGGGGCGCAAACTGGTCTACAGCGCCGAGCTGGAGCTGGAGACGCTGGACTTTGCCGGCGCGGAGAGCGGCGTGCGCGCCCTCGTGGCGGAGATGGGCGGCTATCTGGAGGAGGCGCGGGTCGAGGGCGGCGGCGAGGAGGCAAGGCGCGCCGACTTCACCGCCCGCGTGCCCGCCGCCCGATTTGACGAGGCGCTGGAGAAATTTTCGGCGCTGGGTCAGACGGTGTATCGCACGGAGCGCGCCGACGACATCACCGACGCCTACTACGATTTGGAGGCCGAGCTGGAGGCGCTGCGCGTGCAGCAGGAGCGGCTGCTCGACCTGATGGAGCGCGCCCAGAGCGTGGAGGACCTGATCACACTGGAGCAGGAGCTGACCGCCGTGCGCGCCCGCATCAACGAGCGCACCGCGCAGCAGCGGCAGTACGACGGCCTGGTGGACTACGCCACCATCCGCGTAGAGCTTAACGAGGTCTCGGCGCTCTCCGGCGAGGCGGCCCCGGCGGCGGGCTTCGGCGCGCGGCTGTGGCAGACGTTCACCGGGGCCTGGGGCGGTGTCGGGCGCTGGCTGCAGAGCGTGGCGCTGGCCCTGGCGGCCGCCGCGCCCTTCCTCGTGGTGCTGTGCGGCTTTGCCGCCCTGGCGGCGGGCATCGCGCTGGGCGCGACCCGCTTCTTGAAGCGGAAGCGCTGAAACGCGGCGGCAGGGGCCGCGCCGGAAAAAAGACCGGCGCGGTCCTTTTTTGCCGGAAAAAGCGGCGGCGGGGCAAGGCGTGCGGGAATCTTTACGGAAACCCGCTTGCAAGGGCGAAGGCGGCTTTGTATAATGATGACAAACTGCGCTTTGCCGGACGAAGAGGGAAGGGCTCGCCTTTTTGGCAGGAGGCTTTCCCTCTTCCGCCGACGGAGCGCGGCAAACGCACGCGCACTGTAAGGAGGACAATATGCAAGGCGAAGCAAGCGCGCAGGAAAACAAGATGGGCGTCATGCCCATCAACAAACTGCTCTTGAGCATGTCCCTGCCCATCATGATCTCCATGTTGGTGCAGGCGCTCTACAACGTGGTGGACTCGGTGTTCGTGGCCCGGCTCAGCGAGGACGCGCTGACGGCGGTGTCCCTGGCCTTCCCCATACAGAACCTGATGATCGCCTTTGCCACCGGCACGGGCGTGGGCATCAACGCGCTGCTCTCGCGCTCCCTTGGCGCGCGGGACTTTGACGGCGCCAACCGGGCGGCGGAAAACGGCGTGTTCGTCATGCTGCTGACCAGCGTGCTGTTCATACTCTTTGGCCTCTTCTTCTCCCGCCAGTTCATGCTCTGGCAGACAGACATCCCCGAGATCGTGGACGCGGGCGAGGACTACCTGCGCGTGGTCACGATATTGAGCTTTGGCATCTTCGGCCAGATCGCCTTTGAGCGCCTTCTGCAGGCCACGGGCCGCACGTTCTACACGATGATCACCCAGGGCACGGGCGCCATCATCAACATCATCCTCGACCCGATCATGATCTTTGGCCTGCTCGGCTGCCCGAAGATGGGCGTCACGGGCGCGGCGCTGGCCACGGTCATCGGCCAGATCGCCGGTTTTGCCCTCGGCGTGTTCTTCAACCACAAGCTCAACCACGACATCCGCCTCTCCTTCCGCCATTTCCGCCCGAATCGGCGCACCATCGGCCGCATCTACGCCGTGGGCGTGCCCTCGATCATCATGTCCTCCATCTCCTCGGTGATGACCTTTGGCATGAACAAGATCCTCATCGCCTTCTCCTCCACCGCGGCGGCGGTGTTCGGCGTGTACTTCAAGCTCCAGTCCTTCGTGTTCATGCCCGTGTTCGGCCTGAACAACGGCATGGTGCCCATACTCTCCTACAACTACGGCGCGCGCAAGAAGAAGCGCATCACCGGCACCATCAAGCTGGCGGTGTTCTACGCCCTGGGGATCATGGCGGTGGGCGTGCTGCTGTTCCAGCTGCTGCCGGCGCAGCTGATGGCGCTGTTTGACGCCTCTTCCGCCATGCAGGAGCTGGGCGTGGCGGCGCTGCGCATCATCAGCATCCATTTCCTCATCGCCGCCTACTCCATCGTCATCAGCTCCGTATTCCAGGCCCTGGGGGACGGCATGCCCAGCCTGATCATCTCCGTGGCGCGCCAGCTGCTGGTGCTGCTGCCGGTGGCCTGGCTGCTCTCGCTCACCGGCAGCGTCAACAACGTCTGGTGGGCCTTCCCCATCGCCGAGCTCGTCTCCTGCGCGCTGTGCACGCTCTTCTACCTGCGCGCCTACAGGCAGAAGATACAGCCGCTGCAAAGCGACAACGCCTAAGACGAAAAACGCGCCCGCTCCGTGTACGCTTCGGAGCGGCGCATTTTTTTTGCGGGATGTTCGCGCCGCGAACCGCTACAATGAGCGGCGAAGGGAGGGAAAAGACATGGAGGCATTTCTCATCGGCGGCGCACCGAGCGGCGGCATCGACTTTTCCGCCGCGCCCAGCGCCGCCTACAGCGGCAAGTGGTCCGGCTGGCGCGTGGAGGACTACGACGGCACGGCCTATTGGGAGGCCGTGTTCTACACCTCGGGCACGCTGACCGTGGAGGGCAGTCTGACGGCGGACGCCTGGGGCATCGGCGGCGGAGGCGGCTGCAACATGGCCCAGGGCGCAGGAAAATGCCATTCGAAAAATGCAAATCCGCATTTTTCCGAAGCGCATCGACACGCTGAACCGCCCGCGCACGCATCCTTGCGTGTGCACTTGTCAAGTAAAAGTAGACAGAAGAAAAGCGGATTTAAGGGAAGCCCTGTTCGGTCCTGTACTGAACAGGGCTTTTATAACCCAACGCGGCGGCAGGGCGATGGCA
>CALWKN010000255.1 GCA_944381265.1 uncultured Clostridia bacterium | reverse complement strand
GGCGCGGCTTCCCCTACGAGGCGGTGCGGCAGGCCGCGGAGGAATTGCAGGAGGATGTGGAATGGTACGAGTGAGCGCGCCGTATGTGCCGGATGAGAACGACAGGGAGCTTTTGCGCCTGCTGCAGGGCGGGACGGCGGTTTCGGGCGAGGCGATCAGCCGCCGTCTGCGCATGTCGCGCACGGCGGTGTGGAAGCGCGTGCAGCACCTGCGGGAGCTGGGGTATGCGATCGAGTCCGCGCCGCGGCGGGGCTACTGGCTGCCGGGCGAAGTGCTTCAGCCGGACGGCATCCGCGCGCAGCTGCGCACGCGCTGGCTGGGGAAGGAGATCGTCTGCCGCGATGTGGTGGACTCCACCTTCCGCCTGATGCGCGAGCTGGAGGCAAAGGGCGCCGCCGACGGCGCGGTGGCGGTGGCCGGGCAGCAGACGGCCGGGCGCGGGCGGCTGAACCGGAGCTGGGACTCGCCGCCGCAGACGGGGCTGTACTTTAACGTCCTTCTGCGGCCAAAGCTGCCCACGGCGCAGGCGGTGCGCCTGACGCCCGCTGTGGCGGTGGGCGTGTGCCGGGGGCTGCAGGAGCTGGGGTTTGACGCGCGCATCAAGTGGCCGAACGACATCGTCGTGGGCGGCAAAAAGGTGTGCGGCATGCTGCTGGAGATGGGCGGCGACATGGAGCGCCTGCGCTTTGTCTCGGCGGGGATCGGCATCAACGTCGGGCAGCGGGCCTTCCCGGAGGAGCTGCGGGAGAAGGCGACGTCGCTGCTGCTTTCGGGCGGGCGGGAGATATCGCGCCTGCGCGTGCTGTGCGCGGTGCTGGAGCAGCTGGAGGCGGCGCTGGAGCTTACGTACGCGGACTACGGCGCGCTGCTTTCGCAGTACCGGGCGCGCTCGGCGACGCTGGGGGCGCGGGTGCGGGCCTACAACGCGGTGGACGGCATGGAGCTCGTAGGTCTTGCCCAGGACGTGGGCGAGGACGGCGAACTGCTGGTCCGCGACGACGCCGGGGCGCTGCACGCGCTGCGGGCCGGGGACGTCTCGGTGCGGGGCATGATGGGATATGTGTAAGGAACGGGAGGCGGATGGCAGATGGGAAGCATAGCGGATGTGCGGGGCCTGCTCGTGGGCCACGCGCAGGATGAGGAAGCGCGCACGGGCTGCACGGTGCTCTTTGCCCCGGGCGGGTTTGCGTGCGGGGTGGACGTGCGCGGCGCGGCGCCGGGCACGCGGGAGACGGACCTGCTGCGCAGCGAGGCGATGATGCCGCGCGTCAGCGCCATCGTGCTTAGCGGCGGCTCGGCCTACGGGCTTGCGGCCTGCACGGGCGTGATGCGGGCGCTGGAAGCGCGGGGCGAGGGCTTCCGCACGCAGGAGGCGGTGGTGCCCATCGTGTGCGGCGCGGTGCTCTACGACCTGAATGTCGGGCGCGCGGACGTGCGGCCGGATGAGGAGATGGGCGCGCGGGCGCTGGCGGCGGCGACGGACGCGCCGTGCTTTGGGCGCGTGGGCGCCGGGACGGGCGCGACGGTGGGAAAGCTGGTGCCGGGGGCGTCGGCGCGGCGCAGCGGCATAGGCTCATCGTCTGTGGCGCTGCCGGGCGGGGGCGTTGTGGCGGCGATGGTGGCGGTCAACGCCTGCGGCGACGTCTACGACCCGGAGACGGGGGCGTGCCTGGCCTGCGGGGAAAAGGACGGACGCCCGGTGCGGGCCCGGGACGCGCTGCGCCTGTCCGGCGGCCTGCTTGGGCAAAATACGACCATCGGCGTTGTGGCGACGGACGTAAAGCTCACTAAGACCGAGTGCAACCGCCTGGCGACGGTGGCGCACGACGGCTATGCGCTGGCCATTCGCCCGACGCACACGGTCTCCGACGGCGACACGCTGTTCGCGGTGTCTTTAGGCGAAAAGGAGTGCGGGCCGATGGAGCTGCAGGCCGGCGCGGTGGAGGCGGTCTGGCGGGCGATACTGGACGCGGTGCGGCGCGGCGGAGAGGAGGGAGCGCAATGCTGAGAGGGCTTGGCTGCGATGTGGTGGAGGTGTCGCGCATCGAGCGGGCGATGCAAAACCCGCGCTTCCTTGCGCGCGTGTTCACCGAGCGCGAGCGCGCCGCCATCGGGCGCAAGGGGCCGGTGACGGCGGCGGGCTACTGGGCGGCGAAGGAGGCGGTGAGCAAGGCGCTGGGCACGGGCTTTGTCGGCTACGCGCTACAGGACATCGAGATCCGGCCGGACGAGACGGGCGCGCCGCAGGTCTATCTGCACCGCGGGGCGCAGGCGCGTCTGGCGGCGCTGGGGGGGATCGTGATGCTGGTCAGCGTCTCGCACGAGCGCGGGCTGGCCATGGCGGTGGCCGCGGCGGAGTGAGCGCGCCCCGGGTGACGCGCAGGCGAAGGGCGGCGCGTTCCCCGGGAGGGGGTGTCGGGGGAGGCCGCAGCCTCCCCTGACGTCCGATCAAAGCGAACCCGAATGGGTTCGCTTCCGCGTAAAAAGGCTTCGGCGGGGGAAGCGGAAACGACGGGCAGCGCACCCCAGAGGGGGTGTCGGGGGAGGCCGCAGCCTCCCCTGACGTCCAATCAAAGCGAACCCGAATGGGTTCGCCTCCGCTTCCTTTCCCTTAGTTCGGATCTTCTTTTCTTCTTTTTGTACAAATATTTAGGCAACAGCGTGAGGAGGCAACGGATATGCGCGTGCTGACGGCGGAGCGGATGCGGGAGATCGAGCGGGCGGCGATCGAGGGCTACGGCCTGAGCGGCCTGGTGCTGATGGAGCGGGCGGCGCTGAAGCTGACGGAGGCGGTGTGGGAGGCGCTGGCCGGGACGCCGGCGCCGCGCGTTCTCGTCGTGTGCGGCGCGGGCAACAACGGCGGCGACGGCTACGCCTGCGCGCGCATGCTGCGCCAGTCGGGCGCGCGGGTGCAGCTGCTGCCCCTGTGCCCGGCGGAGAAGCTGCCGCCGGACGCGCAGCGCAACGCGCAGATCTGCCGCAAAATGGGCATCCCGGAGCTGGGCCTGGAGGCGTTTTCGCGCGACTACGACGCCATCGTGGACGGGATCTTCGGCACGGGGCTCTCCCGCGCGCCCGCGGGCGACTATGCCCGCGCCATCGAGGCGGTCAACCGCCAGGCGGAGCGCGGGGCGCGCGTGGTGAGCGTGGACATCCCCTCCGGCATCGACGGCACGACGGGCCGGGCGCTGGGGGCGGCGGTGCGGGCGGATGCCACGGTGACCTTCCAGTGGGCCAAGCGCGGGCACTTCCTCTACCCCGGGGCGCTGCACACCGGCAGGCTCCGCGTGGCGGACATCGGCATACCGGACCCGGCGGCGGGCTTCCTGCCGGAGGACGCCGAGGTGCTGGACGGCGCCGCGGTGCGGGCCCTTCTCCCCTCTCGCCCGCGCGACGCGCACAAGAACGACTTCGGCCACGCGCTGCTCGTGGCCGGCAGCCGCGGCATGGCGGGGGCGGCGGTGCTCGCGGCCACGGCCTGCATGCGCGGCGGCGCGGGGCTGCTCACGGTGCTCTGCCCGGAGCGCTCGGTGCTGCCGCAGGTGCAGGCGGCGGCGCCGGTGGCGATGTGCCTGCCCCTGCCGGAAGGAGCGGCGGGCGAAGTGCGGGACGAGGCATCGCTGTACGCATCGGCGCTCGTCGGCAAGAGCGCGGTGGGCGTAGGGCCGGGGCTCTCCCGCGCGCCGGAGCGGGCGGCGGCGGTGCGGGCAGTGCTTGGCAGCGCGCTTGCGGCGGTGGTGGACGCCGACGGGCTCTTCCACCTGGCGGAGCATCTTGCCTGGCTTTCCCGCGGCGCGCAGACGGTCCTAACGCCGCACCCGGGCGAGATGGCGCGTCTGCTCAGGCGCAAGGTGGAGGACCCGGTGCGCGACGCCGCCGACTTTGCCCGGGAGCACGGCTGCACGGTGCTGCTCAAGGGGGCGCTGACGGTGATCGCCGCGCCGGACGGCCGCCTTACGTTCAACTGCGTCGGCACCAGCGGCATGGCCACGGCGGGCAGCGGCGACGCGCTGACGGGGCTTGTGCTCTCGCTGCTTGCGCAGGGGATGAGCGGCTATGACGCGGCGCGGGCGGCGGCCTATCTGCACGCCGAGGCGGGGCTGCGGGCGGAAGAGGCGCTTGGAAATGCCTCGATGAACGCCTGGGACCTGGCGCAGCGCATCCGGCTCTGACGTTTTTTTGCCGCGCCGCATAGTGTAGCGGTAGGGGGGCGCGCTCCGATACTGCGCCCTCCAAATGGGAGGATGCGTTTTGCGGCGCGGCGAGATCTACAAAGCGGCGCTGGACCCGGTGCTGGGCTCGGAACAGGGCGGCACGCGGCCGGTGCTGATCGTGCAAAACGACGTGGGCAACCGCTACTCCCCGACGGTGATCGTGCTGGCGCTGACCTCGCGCATGAGCAAGGCGCGCCTGCCGACGCACGTGGAAGTGGCCAGCCCCATCAGCGGCCTTGCGCGCGACTCGGTCGTGCTGGCCGAGCAGGTGCGCACGCTGGACAAACAGCGCCTGCTGGAGCGCCTGGGCGCGCTGCCGGAGGCGGTGATGGCGCAGGTGGACCGCGCGCTGCGCCTGAGCCTTGGGATCGGCGGGTAAATCGACGTTCGAAAGAAGGAGGAACGGATCCGTGAAGTGGAATTGGAGGGCGTTTGACTGGAAGCAGGAGATCAAGCAGGACGTGCGCATGGTGCTGGGGCTGCTGCTGATGACGGTGGCCTACAACTACTTTTTCGTGCCCAATCAGATCGCCCCGGGGGGCGTGACGGGCCTTGCGACCATACTCTTCCACCTCTTCCGGCTGCCGGTGGGCCTGATGTCCGCCGCGATCAACGTGCCCCTGTTCCTCCTCTCCTGGAAGCAGCTGGGCAGCGCCTTTGCCGCGCGCTCTCTTGCGGCGATGCTGCTGCTCTCGCTGTTTCTGGACTCCCTGCCCATGTTCGCGCTGACGGAGGACCTTTTGCTGGCGACGATCCTTGGCGGCGGCATCCTTGGCGTTGGGCTTGCGCTGGTGCTGATGGGCAACGCCACCACCGGCGGCACGGACCTTGCCTCGGCCATGATCCAGCGCCTTTTGCCGCACGTGAGCTTCGGCGTGATCCTGCTTGTGATCGAGATGCTGATCGTGGCCTTCTCCGGCCTGGTGTTCGGCGTGCATCTGGCGCTGTACGCGGCGGTGTCGCTCTTTCTCACCTCGCGCATTGTGGACATGCTGCAGGAGGGCGTGGCCTCCTCGCGCCTGTTCTTCATCATCAGCCCGCGCTCGGAGCGCATCGCCCAGCGCATCCTGACGGAACTGGAGCGCGGCGTGACCGAGCTCCCCGGCCGCGGCGTCTACTCCGGCGGTCAGACGAACGTGCTCTTCTCGGTCGTGGCGCGGCAGGAGGTGCACGCGGTCAAGCAGATCATCCACGAGGAAGACCCCAACGCCTTTGTCGTGCTCACCGTGGCCAACGAGACGATGGGAGAGGGCTTTTCGCGGCTGCTGCCCAAGTAACATTTTGCGGACGCCGGTGGGGAAACCGGCCTTAAGGGGGCGGGCGGGTGGAGCGCAGGGCCATCATCACTACGGCCTCCTCCTCGGGACGGCCCTTGACGCTGCCCAGGAGGTTGTTGATGCGCTGGGCCACGTTCTTGCCCTTGATTTCCTTGACTTTGACTCCCTGGGGGAA
>CALWKN010000254.1 GCA_944381265.1 uncultured Clostridia bacterium | reverse complement strand
CGATGAGCACGGGGCGAAGCTCGTTGATGGCCATCTCGACCGTGCGGGCGCGGCCCTCGACGACCGGCTCGCCCCAGCCGCAGATCCCCTCGTCCGTGGAGATCTTCAGGAACATCCACCGGGGCTTGACGTGGAAGGTTTCCAGCTTCGTGATTTTCATAGCGCGTCCTCTCCTTTTTTCTGTGAATCGTCTTTATTTCCGGAGGAAAAATGCTGCTTTGCTACTTTAAAAAGGTGTTTTCCGCCAGCACCGGCAACAGCGATCCGCCGTCGATGTAGAGCGTGGTGCCGGTGATGTAGCCGGCGCTGTCCGAGGCAAGGAACACCACCGCATCCCCGATCTCCCAGGTCTGCGCAAACCGTCCGCCGGGTATGCGGTCGGTCAGGGCCTTAAAGCGCGCGTTGGCTTCCGGCGTGTCCGGACGCTTGTGCTCAGGCAGCTGCGTGTAGCCGGGGGCGATGGTGACAACGCGTATGCCGTGCGGCGCCAGCTCCATGGCCATGTTCTTGCCCAGCTTGTCCAGCCCGGCCTTGGCCGCGGCGTAGACCGTGGCGTTGGGCCAGCAGCCCAGGGCGTGGTTGGAGGAGATGTTGATGATCACGCCGCGCACGCCCTTTTCCACCATGTTGCGGGCCGCGCCCTGGGCGCAGAAGTAGGTGCCGCGCAGGTCCGTGCCCATGACTGTGTCAAAGAGCTCGGGCGTGGCCTCCAGGAAGGGCTGGAAGCGCGTGATGCCGGCGTTGTTGACCATGAGGTCGATGTGGTCGTAGACCGCGAAGAAGGCCTTGAACATCTCCTGGATCTCGTCGTAATTGCGGATGTCGGCGTGGAAGAGCTCGGCCCGGGCGCCGAGCGCGCGCGCCTTTTCCACCGTGTCCACGGCGCCCTCGGCGGTGGTGGAGTAGTGGATCCCCAGGTCGTAGCCGGCCTTGGCCAGCTGCAGGGCGATGCCCTTGCCGATGCCGCGGCCCGCGCCCGTCACCAGTGCGATTTTCCGGCTCATTTTGTGTACCCCCGTTTCTCTTCTGTTTGTATCGGATTCAGCGCTTGGCTGCCTGTACAAAGGCGGCGGCGCGCTGCGCGATGGCCGCGTAGTCGTCCGCGTCGATGAGCGCCTTGCTGACAAGGTTGGAGCCGATGCCGGCGCAGGCCGCGCCCGCGCGGAAGAAGTCGGCGCAGTTGTCCAGGGACACGCCGCCCACGACCATGATCGTGGCCTGCTTCAGCGGCCCGAGCACGTCCTTGACGTATCCCGGCCCCAGCGCCCCGGCGGGAAAGACCTTGACGATGTCCGCCCCGGCCTCCAGCGCCGTCAGGATCTCCGTGGGCGTCATGACCCCCGGGACCGCGGCCCGGCCGTAGCGGTTGCACATCTTGATGACCTCGGTGTTGAGCGTCGGCGCCAGCACGAAGTCCGCGCCGGAGAGTATCGCGGTGCGGCAGGTCTCCGTGTCCAGCACCGTGCCCGCGCCGACCAGCATCTTGTCGGCGTACTCCGCCTTGAGCAGGCGGATCATCTCCGCCGCGCCCGGCGTGTCGAACGTCACCTCGATGGTGCGCACGCCCCCTTCATAGAGCGCGTCGGCGGTGCGGCGCAGTTTCTCCGCCGCGATGCCGCGCACAATGGCGGTGATGCGCGCTTCCAGCAGCGCACTTACGATCTGAGTTCGCATTGTGTCACCCCTTGTTGTTTGTTTTTATGGAATCAAACGCCGCTTTGCGCGGCGCCGGTCCGCTTGTATTCGTCGCGCTTGAGCGTCTCGCTCCAGGCCGTGGCCATGAGCAGCGCGCTCACCCCCGGCAGCAGCAGCACCAATCCTACGCCCGTGGCCGCGCTGATCATCAGCGCAAGGAGCAATACGCACCAGTAGAGGAAGACGTAGCCCGCGTTCTTGATCGTGGCGCTGAAGGCGCACAGCACCAGCTGCGGCAGGGAGAGCGCGGGGTTCAGCGCCAGGATCGGGTAGCGGTAGATGCCGCTTGCCAGGTACAGCAGCGCAAGGTAGAGGAACACCGTGCTCAGGAACGGCCCGAGGAAGCTGCCCCCGGCCACGAGCCGGGCGATGGAGCTCACCGCCGCCACCAGGCAGCACAGGTCCGCAAATCCCATTGCCAGCGCTTTTCCGGCGCAGGGGCGCACGTCCCGCAGCGCGCTGCGCCAGGTGACGCCGATGCCGCGCTCCTTGTCGTGCATGTACTTTACCCCCGCCGTCAGCGCTAGACCCAGCGTCAGGACCGGCAGCGACAGCAGCGTCATCAGCAGCGACGCGCCCATGACCGTGTGCGGCTCGCGATAGAGCTGGCGGCCGAAGCGCTTGATGGCGTACATGTAGAACAGCATGCTCCTCACCCCTTCAGGCCCGACATGCTGATGCCCTGCACGATGTATTTCTGCGCCAGCACGTAGCACAGCAGCACCGGAAGCGTGGCGCAGCCGAGCAGCACCATGATCTGGTTCCACGTAGCGGAACTGGAGCCCTGGATGGCGAATATACGCACCATGATGGTCCAGTTCTTGGAGTCGGGCAAAAGGATCAGCGGGTAGATAAACTGATTATAGCACGCCATGAACGTATTGAGAATAACCACCGCGTAAACCGGCTTGGAAAGGGGCAAGATGATGGAAAGCAAAATTCTTGAGTTGCTCGCGCCATCTATGCGTGCGGATTCCAACAAATCCTGCGGCAGGCCGTCAAAAAAGCTCTTGAGGATGAAGATTGCCCAGGCCCAAGCCGAAAAAGATAGGATCAGGGACCAGAGGTTGTCGATCAGGCGCAGGCCGAAAAAATTTGTGAACATGATGTAGGTCGGCCAGGCCAGCGCCTGGGAATTGATCATCATCGTCCCGAGGAAGAAGGTCATGACCCACTTGCTGCCCTTGGGGCGCAGCTTGGACAGCGCAAAGGCGGCGAGCGTGGAGATGGACACCTGCAGCAGGATGACGCCGGCGCACAGCAGGAAGGAATTGAGCAGGTTCTGCTCCAAATGGTACTTGCTGAATGTCTCCGGGATGTTCTCCCACAGCCATTCGTTGGGGAAGAAGGTCGGCGGGATGGCGCGGACCTCCTTGTTGGCCTTGAACATGGACAGCAGGATCCAGACATAGGGGAAGATCTGCACCGGGATGCCGAGGGCCAGTATCCCCATGATCAGGCCATAGGTGACTTTCCCCTTCTTGGACTTGAGTTCGACTCTCTGCAGGGCGGGCATGGATCATTCCTCCTTTGCCTTGAGATGGGCGGCGCGCAGGCGGCGCGTGCGCTTTTTGTCCTTGCGGGAGATCAGGCTGTCGCCGCCGATGGACATCTGGATGGCGGTGAGCACGAACACGCACAGGAAGGTAAGACAGCTTAAGGTGATGGCGTAGCCGTAGTTGAGGAAGGTGTAGGCCTGGTCGTAGGCGTAGAGCACCATGGTCTCCGTCGCGCCCGAGGGGCCGCCGCCGGTCATGATCTGCACGTTGTCAAACATATTGAACACGTCGATCACCGCAAGCACCAGCATGGTCAGCACGATGGGCTTGATCTGCGGCAGCGAGATGCAGAATATGCGCCTTAGGAACCCGGCGCCGTCCAGCAGCGCGGACTCGTGCTGCTCCTCCGGCACATCCTGCAGGGCGGCAAGGTAGATGACCATCGTAAGGCCGCCGCCGATGATGAGGCCCGGGAACTGCATGCACCACTTGACCAGCAGCGGGTCGTTGAGCCACTTTTGCGTCGGCAGGCCCAGGACTTTCATGATGTAGTTGGCAAGGCCGTAGTCCGGCTGCCAGATGTACTTCCAAAGCACGCTCATGGCGATGCCGGGGGCGACGGCGGGGATGAAGTACATGGTGCGCATGAAGGTCTTGCCGTGGCGCACCTCGTTGATGAGCGTGGCCAGCAGGATCGGCACCCAGAAGTTGATCAGCAGCGAAATGCACAGGAACTGGAAGGTGTTGACGATGGCGTTGAGGAAGTCTTCGTCCTGGAAGGCGCGGATGTAGTTGTCAAAGCCGATGAACGTCCCCGGCAGGTCCACGATGTTGACCTCGAAGAACGAGACGAAGAAGCCCAGCAGTATCGGGTAGTACTTAAAGAGCGCAAAGCTGATGATGGCGGGCACCAGGAAGAACCACGGCAGGACATCGCGCTTGAATATGTCCCGGCTGAAGCGTTTCATGGCCATTTCCCCCTTTCCGGTCTGTTTCTGCTTTCAGGCGTTTGTAAAGGGAAAGGGGCGGGCAGATCCCTGCCCGCCCCTCTTCTTGCTGTCTGTGTTTCGCTTTACGCGGCGGGCTTATAGGCCTCGGGGAAGTCCGCGTAGAGCTTCTCCGCGCACTCGTCGAGCAGGGCCTGCGCCTCCTCGCGGGTGATGTCCGGATCGGCCAGTATCTCCTGGAAGGGCTGCACGATGTAGTCCTTCAGGGAGTTCCACTCGTTGCAGAAGGGCTCCGGCCGCGCGATGGCGTTGAGCGCCGCGAACTCTTCCTTCCAGTGCTCCGGCCAGTTGGTGGCGTAGGAGTACTTGACCTCGACCAGGTCCTGACGGGTGGAGGGCTTGGGATCCAGCAGCCCCAGCTCATTCTCCAGCTGCCAGAGCTCGCGCAGGAACTCCTCGTCGTAGGAGATGAGGTTCAGTATGTTCCAGGAGGCGTCCATCTGCTCCTTGGTGGCCTGGGGATGCATGGTCCAGGTCTCGCCGCCGGCGAAGCCCACGGCCTGCCCCTCTTCCTTGCCGGGGATCGGGATGACGCCGAAGTTCTCCTGCACCTCGTCATAGGCCGCCAGCTTCTCCTTGTCCAGAGAGGTGGGCAGGCCCCAGCCGTAGCAGGCGTAGCCGACGGTCATGTTGGCCATGTAGTCGTCGTAGCTCTCCAGAAGGTCGGTCTGCGTCACGCCGTACTTGTGCACCAGGTCGTGCATATACATGATGGCGTCCACGCCCGCTTCCTGGTTGAAGCCGATGGAGTAGGTGCCGTCGCCGTTGGGGATGACCATTTCGCCGCCCGCGGACCAGACCCAGGGCGTCAGCGGCCAGGCGCAGAAGTCAGAGCCCAGCAGCGTGTAGCCAAAGCGCGGCACGTCCTTGTCGGTCAGCGCCTGGGCGACCTCGGCAAACTCGTCCCAGGTCTCGGGCACGGTCTCGGTGGAGCCGCCGCCGGCCTCGATAGCGGTCTTGTTGTAGAGCATGCCCATGATGTAGGGCGCGTAGGGCACCGCGTACCAGCGGCCTTCCTCATCGTGGAGCGCGTCCTCGATGGAGGGGTTGACCTTGCCCTCGTTGCGCAGGTCCCAGTTGACCACGTAGTCGGTGATCTCGGCGATGGTGCCGTTGCGCATGCGGGTCTGGATGTCGACGAACGGCAGGGAGTTCCACAGCGTGGGGCCGTCGCCGGACATCAGGAGCTTGTCGTACTGCTGACGGTAGTCGGTGCCGGGCGCCATGCGCGTCCACTCGATCTCGTAGTTCGGGAAGGCCGTCTCGACCTTTTCGCGGATGAACTCAAAGCGCTGCTTGACGATGTCGGAGTCGTCGTCTTGCGGCAGCATGTAGAGCTTGAGCTGCACCGTCTCGCCTTCGGCCGCGGGTTCTTCCGCCGGCTCTTCCGCCGGCGCTTCGCCCGCGGGTTCCTCCGCAGCCGGGGCCGAGGGCTCTTCCGCCGGGGTCTCCGCCGGAGTGCTGCAGCCGACAAGAGCCGCGAGCAGCATCGCCAGTGCCAGGAGCAGGGCTGCCAACTTGGTCTTCTTCATACGTACATCTCCTTTTCTCAACGTGATTTTTTGCCTTTCCGCCCGCGGACGTTCCTCCCCTTCGCCCGCGGCAAAGGCTTCTCTGTATACTAGGATAGCCGCCGCGGTGCCCGGTGACAATACACAAAATGGGAAAGATATTCGTGAAATTGACGTCATTTCTTCGCATATTCCCCAAATCCCTCCGCGCATTTCCGGACAAAATCCATAAAAAATATCGCCGCGGCCCAGACGGACCGCGGCGCGCCGCGTTCTCTCTTTTCGCTATTTTCTCGCTTTGGCGGGAAAAGTACACCTTGAAAACCATGACCAAACTGTAAACTTTTTAAGAAAATTCGCTTGTAAATATTAATTATATGTGATAAACTGATGAAAACAGGGTTGGTCACAAGGGTTGTACTTTTTGACGCACAGCGGGGCAAAAAGGGGTGTGGACCTTCGCAAAATTGACGGCTGCAAGTTCTGCCGCGGCGAGATCGAGCATATACATATAGAGACAAAACAGGGGGTGTTTGTGATGAAGCTGCTGATCCAGCAACGCCTGGCCGACGTTCCGACGGTCTGGGGCGACTATCTGCGCCTGGGCGCGGTGGCCTTCCTGCAGCTGCGGGAAGAGGCCTATGCCCAGACGCTTCCGGCGGAGGAGTCGTTCCGGCTGCTCTACCTGCGCGCGGGCACGCTGTACCTGGTGCGCAACCGCGTGGAGGCCATGTACGCCGGGGAGAGCCTGCTGCTCCTGCCGCCGGCGGAGGAATACCACCTGCACTTTGTGGAGGAGAGCGAGACCGCCGCCTACTGGCTGTCCTTCGGCGGCTACGGCTGCGCGCGCCTGCTGGAGGGGGCGGGGCTCAACGGGCGGCTCTGCCTGCCGATGCGGCAGGGCGCGGAGCTGTCGCACCTCTTTGAGGGGATACTGCGCCAGGCCATGCCCGCCCCCGCTGACGCGGCGCGGCGCAGCCTCACCAGCATGGGGCTGTTCCTGCAGCTGCTGGCGGCGGCCGTGCCGCATCCGGCGCAGCTGCTGGCCGACGCGCCGGACGCGCCCTCGGCATCCCCGGCGCCCGTGGAAGCGGAACCCCCGGCGGCGGAACCCCCCTGCCGCACGGCGGCGCTGGCCTACGCGGTCCACGTCATACAGAGCGACCTTGCCCGCCCGCTGGACGTCGAGGAGATGGCGCGCAGCCTGCAGATGAGCGCCTCGCACTTCATCCGCACGTTCAAGGCGCAGGTGGGTTATTCGCCCCTGGCCTACCAGACGCGCCTGCGCATTGAGCGGGCCAAGGACCTGCTGCGCGGCAGCAGCCTGCGGGTGAGCGAGATCGCCGCCAAGGTCGGCTACCAGAACCCCATGTACTTCTCCACCGCCTTTAAGAAGCACACCGGCATGACGCCCCTGGAATACCGCGACAAATCCCTCGCCTCCTAAAAAAGACCCGGCCCCGCGTTTTTTGCGGAGCCGGGTCTGAGCGTGTCGACAAAGTCGACACGCTTCGAAAAAATGCAAGTTTGCATTTTTTCGAGTGACATCCGGCGCGCCGCGCGCTGCGCGCACAACGCGTCGGATACCGGAAACGGTTCCTACGGAACCGTTCCTCGCGGCGTACACGCCGCCGCTGCGGATTGAAGATGAAGGGGCTGTGGCCCCTTCATGCATCCCCAAGAGAATGACCCTACTTTTTCGACAGTCTGAAAGACCCGGCTCCACGTTTTTGCGGAGCCGGGTCTTGTGCTGCGAAGGGGGATCAGAGCTTGCCGATCCAGTCCGGATGGCTGCCGTTTTTCAGGAACACGGGGATGCGCTCCAGGGGCGCTGCGCAGGGCAGCGTCTGGCCGCCTTCGTAGGTCTTGCCGTTGTGCAGGTCGGTCCACTGCGCGCCCGCGGGCAGGTAGACGCTGCGGTGCGTCACGTCCGCGTCGAGCACCGGCGCCACCAGCACGTCCGGGCCGAACATGTACTCGTCGCGTATCTCCCAGGCCTTTTCGTCCTGCGGGAACTCAAAGAACAGCGTGCGCATCACCGGCGCGCCCTCCTCGTGCGCTTCCTGCATCAGCGCGCGGACGTAGGGGCGCATAGTCTGACGGAAATCGATGAGATTGCGTATGATCCCGTAGGCCTCCTCGCCGAAGGACCAGATCTCGTTGTCCGCGCCGCTGGGCAGCAGCTCCTCGCCCGTCTCGCGGAAGACGCGCTCGTCCGGCACGCGGTTGCCGTGCAGGCGCATGACCGGGCAGAACAGGCCCCACTGGAACCAGCGCACGACGAGCTCGCGGAAGTCCTCGTCCGTGGGGTCGCCGCCGGCAAAGCCGCCGATGTCCGTGGTCCACCAGGGGATGCCGGCGATGCCCATGTTGAGCCCGGCGCAGACCTGCCGGCGCAGCGTGGCAAAGTCGGAGTGTATGTCGCCGGACCAGACCAGCGCGCCGTAGCGGGCGCTGCCGGCCCAGGCGCAGCGCAGGAGGTTGACGACCTTCTGCTGGCCCTCGCCCTTCATGCCGTCGTAGAACGTGCGGGCGTAGAGCTGCGGGTAGATGTTGCCGGTCTGGGCCACGGTGCCGGAGTAGTAGCGGTAGTTGTCAAAGTCGTAGGTGCCGTACTCCGGCTCCGCCTCGTCCAGCCAGAAGACGCGCACGCCGTTGTCATAGTAGTTCTTCTTGATCTTGCCCCAGAGGTAGGCGCGGGCGTCGGGATTGGTGGCGTCAAAGAACATCGTGTCCTCGTCCACAAAGCGCATCTGGCAGTTCATGCCCTTGTCGCAGCGGGCGATGAAGCCCTCCTCGTCCATCTCCTGGAAGTTCTCGCTCTTTAGCGAGATCTGCGGCCAGACCGAGACCATCAGCTCCATGCCCATGGACTTCAGCTCCTCCACCATGGCCTTGGGATCGGGCCAGAACTCCTCGTCAAAGCGGAAGTCGCCCATGTGCGGCCAGTGGAAGAAGTCCACCACGATCACATCCACCGGGATGCCGCGGCGGTGGTACTCGCGCGCCACGTTCAGGAGCTGCTCCTGGTTCCAGTAACGCAGCTTGCACTGCCAGAATCCCAGGCCGTACTCCGGCATCTCCGGCGCGTGGCCAACGGCGTCGGCGTACTGGCGCTCGATGTCGCGCGGGGTGTCGCCGGCGCAGATCCAGTAGTCCATCTGCGTGGTGCTCTGGGCGCTCCACTCCATCAGATTGCGGGAGAAGCTGGCCCGGCCGATGGCGGGGTTGTGCCAGAGGAAGCCGTAGCCCTTGCTGGAGAGCACGAAGGGCACGCTGGCCTGGGAGTTGCGGTGCGCCAATTCAAACGTGGAGTACTTGACGTTGAGCACGTCCTGCTGATACTGGCCCATGCCGTAGAGCTTCTCTTCGTCGTCCGAGGCAAAGCCGACGGTGAGGGAGAAGTCCCCGCCGACGATGGGCTTGAAAAAGCGGGGCTGGATGTTCAGCGCGCCGGTGCCGGGGCGCTCGGCCAGCAGCACCTCGCCGCGGGCGTTGTAGTAGGTGATCTCCAGGCGGTCGGGCCAGTCCAGGCGGCGCACCACCGCGGCGAGGTTCCCTACGCGGATGGCGGCCTCCTTTTCGCCGATCTCGATGGAGACGGGGCCGTTCTTGGGCTCCAGCAGCGCCCAGGGGTGCAGCTCCGGCTCGCGCATGGGCCGGGACAGCACGCGCAGCGCGTTCTGCCCCCAGGGCAGCAGCCAGAGGTTCTCCCCGTGCAGGCGGCACTTGAGCGCGCCGTTGTCGTTGCGAAAAAGAGCCATGTCTTTCTCTCCTTTGCTCCGGGCGGCCGGGGCCGCGCCGTTTGTCGTGTCTTTTCAAGGATTCGACCCGCGCGCCGCGCTCTCCTGCCGCCCGCTCATTTTCCGCGGCGCCTGCGCCATTCCCGCCAGAAGGCGAGGAAGCCCCGGCGGTCGAACTCGTCCTCCGGCAAGACCTTGGGCGCGCAGCGCCGGTAATAGCCCTCCACCTTGTCCGCAAAGGCGAAGACCTGCGCGCGGTAGTCGGCAAGAGGCACGACCTGCTCTTTGCCGTCCGGCAGGATCAGGCGCACGTTTTCCCCTTCGTGGCGCAGCGTCCAGTCCGCGCCGTTGTCGCAGCCGACGATCTCCACGTTCTCCCCGGTCTCGTCCGCGACGCAGAAGAAGCCGCAGCAGGGGAAGAACTGCTCCTGCCCCGGCCTGCCCAGGATGTGGTCCTCGGTCAGGGACTTGAGCAGATAGAGCGCGGCAGCGCTGACCGCGCAGTCGAAGGCCACGGTCTCCCCGGCGATGCGGGCCTCGGCGTGGCCGTGCAGGCAGAGATCCTCGGGGTCGTCCCCTTCCCCGTTGATCCAGCAAAAATCCCCCGCAGAAAGCGCAAAGGGTTCCATGACATCCCTCCCATTCATAAAGAGAAACGGAGAAGGAACGGCGTTCCTTCCCCGTTTGAGCGTTTTTTAGGCGAGCGGTTCAAAGTCCTCCGCGCCGTGCTTGCACAGCGGGCAGATGAAGTCGGGCGGCAGCACCTCGCCCTCGTAGACGTAGCCGCAGATCTTGCAGACCCAGCCCTTCTTCTTTTCGGCGCTGGGCTGCGGCTTGGGCTTGACGTGGCTGAAGTAGTAGTCGTACGTCATGGGCGGCACGTCGGAGAGCACCGCCGCCTCGGTGACGTCGGCAAAGAACACAGTGTGCGTCTCAAACTCCTGCGCGGCGACGACGCGGCCGGAGATGACGGCGCTGGTGCTGGCGGGCAGGTAGATCAGGCCGTTTT
>CALWKN010000253.1 GCA_944381265.1 uncultured Clostridia bacterium | reverse complement strand
CATACTCGCCGCGCGCAAGGCCCTGGAGGGCGAAGTCTGGGACTGACGCGCCGCCGCTTTGCTCGCCCCGCAGGGGCGAGCAGTCCCCCCCGGACCCCCCTGGCGGGGCCTTCGGCCCCGCCAGGGGGGTCCGGGGGGGACTGCTCGCCCCTGCGGGGCGAGCAAAGCGGCGGCGCATCAGTCCCAGACCTCGCCCTCCAGGGCCTTGCGCGCGGCGAGTATGTAGCGGGCGGTGTCCAGCGGGTCCACGCCGCGGCGCGGGCAGGTGGCGCCCAAAGAGAGGTCCACGGGCTCGTAGCCCTTGAGGCGGGCGGCCATGGCGCCGCGGCCGGCGGTGTAGGCGGCAAGCGCCGCGGGGTAGTCCAAAGAGGTGGCGGCGGGCAGGTCGGCCCGGAGCAGCGTCAGGTCGCCGCGGGTCTCGGGGGCGTCGAAGCGGCCGCGCATCTGGGCCAGGTCGCTCATCAGGCGGCCGGCGCAGTTCGAGGGCACGGTGAAGCGGCAGCGCAGTATGGGCTCCAGCAGCACCGGGCCGCCGCGGCGCAGGCCGTCCATCAGCCCCATGGGCGTGGCCAGGGCAAAGTCCAGCGGATGGGTGTGCCACTGGTGGTCGCTGCCGTCGTAGAGCTCGATGCGCACGTCCGTGACCTCCCAGCCGAGCATGCCCTGGCGCAGGGCGCGGGGGATGGTCTGCTCGACCTGCTTCAGGTACCGCGGGCGGATGGCGGTGGGCGGCACGGTGCAGACGTACTGCACGCCGCTGCCCGGCGGCAGGGGGGTCAAATGGAACTTCATCACCGCCCAGCAGGGCTTGGGCATGGTGTAGGCCACGAAGCCCTCCGCCTCGTGGGCGATGGTCTCCTTGTAGATCACAGTCGGCGGGGCGAAGCGGCAGCGCAGGTGGAAGCGCTCCTCCAGCAGGGACTGCAGCACCTCGACCTGTATGGCGCCGGTGAGGCGGACGTAGAGCTCGTGCGCAAAGGACGACCACTGCGCGTCCAGGTGCGGGTCCTCGGCGGAGAGCGCCTCCAGGGCCTCGCGCAGCGCGCGCAGGTCCTTTTCGTCCTCGGGGAGGACGCGGGAGGCGAGCAGGGGCTGGGAGAGCGCGTTGCGCAGGCGGCCCGGCGGCAGCAGCGCCGCCTCGCCCAGCACGTCGCCCGGGCGCACGTCGCCAAGGCCATAGACTTGGCCGATCTCCCCGGCGGCAAGCGCGCCCTTGTCCTCCCAGCGCGTGCTGCGCAAAGAGCGGATCTGGGTGATCTTCTTTTCGCCCACGGCCTGGCGGTTCTGCAGCGAGCCGCTGTACAGGCGCAGCAGCGCCGCCCGGCCGAGGGCGGCGTCGGGCGAGACGGCGAAGACCACGCCCGACAGCGGCCCGTCCGGGTCGCCCGCCGGCGGGGGCAGGAAGTCCACCACCGCGTCCAGCAGCGCCTCCACGCCCTCGCCGCGCAGCGCCGCGCCAGAGAGCACCGGGCACAGCGCCCCGGCCCGGCAGGCGCGTCCAAGCGCGGCGCGCACTTCTTCCGGCGCCGGGACGTCGCCCTCCAGGTAGCGGGCGAGCAGTTCGTCGTCCGTCTCGCACACGCTCTCAAGCAGCTCCTCCTCCTGCCACAGCGCCGCCGCCGGCGCGCCCAGGATCTCCCGGATCTCCCGCAGCACGCGCTCGCGGTCCGCGCCCACGCGGTCCGTCTTGTTGAGGAAAAAGACCACCGGTATGCGCGCCCGGCGCAGCGCGTCAAAGAGGAGCTCGGTCTGCGCCTGCACGCCCTCCACCGCGGAGAGCAGCAGCACCGCGCCGTCCAGCGCCCAGAGGCTGCGCTCCACCTCGGCGGCAAAGTCCGCGTGGCCGGGCGTGTCCACCAATGTGATGGTCACGCCCTTCCAAGCGCAGGAAGCGGCCGCCGCCTTGACCGAAATGCCGCGCGCCCGCTCCACGCTGAGCGTGTCGGTGTGCGCCGTGCCCGCGTCCACGCTGCCCTGCGTCTGTATGCCGCCGCACAGGTAGAGCATGCGCTCTGTCAGCGTGGTCTTGCCCGCGTCCACGTGCGCCAGTATCCCAATGTTCCGCCGCGCCGCGTCCATGTTCCGCGCCCCCTTAAACATACGTGTATCGATCTTTACGGCTCCACCTGGTCGGTGAGGTTGAAGAAGCGGGTGAAGCGCGCCTCCCAGCCCAGGCGCACGGTGCCAAGGGGGCCGTTGCGCTGCTTCTGCACGATGACCTCGGCGATGTTCTTGTCCTCGGTCTCGGGGTTGTAGTAGTCCTCGCGGTGCAGGAACATGACGGTGTCGGCGTCCTGCTCGATGGCGCCGGAGTCGCGCAGGTCCGAGAGGATCGGCCGGTGGTCCTGCCGCTGCGCCGCCCCGCGCGAGAGCTGCGAGCCGACGACGATGGGGATCTTCAGCTCCAGCGCCAGGAGCTTGAGCTGGCGCGAGAGCTCGGAGACCTCGTTTTGGCGGCTCTCGCTGCGGCCCGAGCCGCTCATCAGCTGCAGATAGTCCACCATGATCAGGTCCAGGCCGTGCTCCAGCTGCATCCGGCGGCAGCGGGAGCGCATCTCCGGGATGGTGATGGAGGAGGTGTCGTCAAAGTAGATGGGCGACTGCGCCAGAGGGCCGATGGCGTCGGCCAGGCGCAGCCAGTCCTCGTCCGTCAGGCTCCCCTGGCGCACGGCCTGCATGTCCACGTGCGCCTCGGCGCAGAGCATGCGGCTGGCCAGCTGCTCGCGCGGCATCTCCAGGGAGAAGAAGGCCACGGTCTTGCGCGCCACCATCGCCGCGTGCTGGGCGATGTTGAGCATGAAGGCCGTCTTGCCCATGGAGGGGCGCGCGCCGACCAGTATGAACTCGCCGCCGTGGAAGCCCGTGGTCAGGCGGTCCAGCTCGGCAAAGCCCGAGGGCACGCCCTGTATGCGCCCCTTGTTGAGGTAGGTCTCCTCGATCTTGTCATAGGTGGCAAGGAGCGTGGGCTTGATGTGGACAAGGGCGTCGGAGGAGCGCTTCATGGAGATGTTGTAGATCTGCTTTTCGGCGCTGTCCAGGATCTCCGGCACCGGCTTTTCCTCGGCGTAGCAGGCGCTGGAGATGTCGTCGCAGGCGCGGATCATGCGCCGCAGTATGCTCTTTTCCTCCACGATGCGCGCGTAGGCCTGGGCGTTGGCGGCCGAGGGCATGGACTGCGACAGCGCCGCAAGATACGGCAGCCCGCCGATGCCCTCCATGCGCCCGGTGCGGTTGAGCTCTTCGGTCATGGTCACCAGGTCCACCGGCCGCCCGGCGGCAAACAGCGCGCACATCGAGAGGAAGAGCGCCCGGTGCGCCGAGTCGTAAAAGTCGTCCGGCGTCAGCATCTCCACCGCCATCATCACCGCCTCGCGCGAGAGCATCATCGCCCCCAGCAGCGAGCGCTCCGCCTCATCGCTGTGCGGCGGCACACGCCCTTCCAGATCCATAT
>CALWKN010000252.1 GCA_944381265.1 uncultured Clostridia bacterium | reverse complement strand
GGGAGGGCTTCGCCCTCCCCCCGCACCCCCCACCCGCGCTCCCGGGGGGAATCGTCAAGAGGGGGAGCCCCCCTCTTGACTCCCCCCGTCACAGCGTGCACATCTTGTAGCCGACGGCGCGCACGGTCTGTATGTAGTCCTTGGCGCCGGCCTCGTCCAGCTTGCGGCGCAGGTTCGTCATGTGCATGTCCACGGTGCGCGCCTCGCCGTCGAAGTCCGCACCCCAGATGGCGGCCAGCAGCTGCTCGCGCGTCATCACCCAGGAGGGCTTTTCCATGAGCTTGCTGAGTATGTCGTACTCCTTGGGCGAGAGGGCGAGGTTCTTGCCGTCCACGGTGACGCGGTGCTCGTTCAGATAGATGGCGATCTTGCCGTGCCTGCGCACGCTGGGATCGTCCTTTTCCCACTCGCGGCGGCGCAGGTGGGCGCGCACGCGGCTGACCATCTCGCGGAAGTAGAAGGGCTTGGTCAAGTAGTCGTCCGCGCCCACCTCCAGACCCAGTATGCGGTCCAGCTCCTCGGCCTTGGCGGTGAGCATGATCACGGGCAGCGCGCGCGTCTTTTCGCCGGCGCGCAGGGCCTTTAGCACCGCGATGCCGTCGTTGTCCCCGGGGAGCATCCAGTCCAGCAGCACCAGATCCGGCACGTCCTGGCGCAGGGAGCGCAGGAACTCGTCCCCCGTCTCGTACAGCCTCGGCTCATACCCCGCGCTGCGCAGGTGCAGCGAAATCAACCGGGCGATGGCCTGTTCGTCCTCCACGACCGCGATGACCGCCACGCCCCTCACCTCCTCCGTCTTCTTGTCCTTAACAAAGCATTCGCCCTGACGCGCGGCAAATCCTGCTTTACGCCTTGCCGCTCTCGGCCTCGGAGCGCAGCTCCTTGTCCAGGGGGTGCTTGCCGGTGGTCAGATACACGCTCCACTCGCCGATGTTTGTGGCGTGGTCGGCGATGCGCTCGAAGTACTTGGCCACAAAGAGCATGTCCACCGCCTGGGAGACGGCGTCCGGGCTCTCGCGCATGATGTTGGTCAGGTGCAGGATCACGCGCTCCAGCGCCGCGTCGACGATGTCGTCGCGCATGGTGACGCCGCGGGCCTTCTCCGTGTCGCCGGAGATGTAGGAATCCAGCGCGTCGTGCACCATGGAGCGGGCCGTGTCGCCCATCAGGCGCAGGTCGCCCATGGGCTGGATGTGCTTGTCCGCGCCGGAGAGGTGCTCCACCATCTCGGCGATGTCCGTGCAGGCGTCGCCTATGCGCTCCAGGTCCGCGATGATGCCCATGGCCGCGGTCACGGCGCGTAAGTCGTTGGCAAAGGGGGAAAAGCGGGCCAGTATGTTCAGGCACTCCATCTCGATGCTGCGCTCCATCTGGTCGATGGTGTCGTCCCTGGCGATGACGGCGGCGGCCAGCGTCTTGTCCGAGCGGTAGATGGCCGAGAGCACCTCGTCGATGCCGCGCTCGCACAGGCGGCCCATCTCCAGCATCGACTCGCGCAGGCCCTCCATGGCCGAGTTCATCACGATTCTGTTCATATTGCCTATACTCTCCTTTCGCGGGGCGGGGGGCGCTCTTCCTTAGCCGAAGCGTCCGGTGATGTAGTCCTCGGTGCGCTTGTCGCGCGGCTGCTGGAAGATCTGCAGCGTGTCGCCCGCCTCGACGATCTCGCCCTTGAGGAAGAAGGCCGTGCGGTCGGCGATGCGCGCCGCCTGCTGCATGTTGTGGGTGACGATGACGATGGTGAACTTCTTCTTCAGCTCCGCCATCAGGTCCTCGATGCGCTGGGTGGAGATGGGGTCCAGGGCGCTGGTCGGCTCGTCCATCAGCACGACCTCGGGCTCCACCGCCATGACGCGGGCGATGCACAGCCTCTGCTGCTGGCCGCCGGACAGGCCCATGGCGCTCTTGCGCAGGCGGTCGTGCACCTCGTCCCAGAGGGCCGCGCCGCGCAGCGCCTTTTCCACGATCTCATCCAGCACCTTCTTCTTGCGGATGCCGTGCACGCGCGGGCCGTAGGCGATGTTGTCGTAGATCGACATCGGGAAGGGGTTGGGCTTCTGGAACACCATGCCCACGCGCTTGCGCAGAAGCGCCAGGTCATAGCCCTTCTGGAAGATGTCTTCGCCGTCCAGGCGCACGTCTCCTTCTATGCGGCAGCCCTCCACAAGGTCGTTCATGCGGTTGAGCGTCTTTAGGAACGTGGACTTTCCGCAGCCCGAGGGGCCGATCAGGGCCGTGACGCTGTTCTTGTTCATGTCCAAGGAGACGGTCTTTAGCGCCTCAAAGTCGCCGTACCACAGGCGCAGGTCCTTGGCGCTCATCTTCACTTCACTCATTGCTTAATTTCCTCCAGTCAGCTTGCGGGACAGGCGCTTGGCGACGAAGTTCGCCAGGGCGTTGAGGCCGACGACGATGACGATCAGTATCGTGGCGGTGGCAAAGGCGTCGCCCGACTCCAGGCCCTCCTTGACCAGCAGATACAGGTGCACGGCCAAAGAGCGGGTCGAGGACATCACCGAGGAGGGCGCGCGGGCCATGGTGCCGGCGGTGTAGTAGACCGCCGCCGTCTCGCCCATGACGCGGCCCATGGAAAGTATGATGGCCGAGAGTATGCCGGGGATGGCGCAGGGCAGGATCACGCGGAAGAGCGTGGTGAGCTTGCTGGCGCCAAGGGCCAGGCTGCCCTCGCGGTAGCTGTCCGGGACGGTGAAGAGCGCCTCCTCCGTGGAGCGGATGATGACCGGCAGCACCATGATGGCAAGCGTCAGCGCCGACGACAGCAGCGAAAAGCCAAAGGCCAGCTGCAGGCAGAAGAAGGTGTAGCCGAACAACCCGTAGAGGATCGAGGGGATGCCGGCCAGGGACTCCACGCAAAAGCGGATCGTGGTCAGCACCTTGCCCTTCTTGGCGTACTCGGCCATGAATATGGCGGCAAGGACGCCGATGGGCACGGCGATGACGAGCGTAAGGCCCACCATGGCCAGGGTCCCTACGATGATGTCGCGTATGCCCTCCTGGTCCAGGCCCGGGCGGTAGGCGGTGGAGAGGAACTCCCAGTTGATGTAGGGGACGCCGCGGGCGATGACGTAGACGAGGATCACCGCCAGGAACGCCACCGCGATGCCGCCGCAGAGCCAAAGCACGCTGCGCTGCACGTTGTCGATGATCTTGCGCACGGCCTATCCCTCCTTCTTCTTGCGCAGCACCAGGTGCGCGGTGATGTTGATGACGACGATGAAGCACAGCAGCACCACGCCCGTGGCGTAGAGGGCCTCGGCGTGCAGGCCGGAGGCGTAGGACAGCTCCAGGGCGATGTTGGCGGTCATCGGGCGCACGGGGTCCAGGATCGAGGTGGGCATGGTGGAGCGGTTGCCGGCGACCAGGATCACGGCCATCGTCTCGCCTATGGCGCGGCCCAGGGAGAGCACGAAGGCGTTGAGCACGCCGCTCTTTGCCGCCGGGAGCGTGACGCGGAATATGGTCTGCATGTGCGTGGCGCCAAGGGCCAGGCTGCCCTCGCGGTAGGCCTGGGGCACGGCGCGCACCGCCGTCTCGGAAAGGGAGACCATGGTGGGCAGGATCATGGCCGAGAGTATGATGATCGTGGCGAGCAGGCTGTTGCCCGTGCCGCCAAAGAGCTGGATGATCAGGGGCACCACGACCATCAGCCCGAAGAAGCCGTAGACGACCGAGGGGATGCCCGCCAGCAGGTCGATCAGCGGGCGGATGACGTTGGCCAGGAACCTTGGCGCGACCTCAGCCAGCAGCAGCGCCGCCATAAGGCCGATGAAGCCGCCGATCAGCGCCGAGCCGAATGTGGCCAGGAGCGAGGCCACGATCATGGGCAGTATGCCGAACTTGTTGCCCGAGGGCTGCCAGGTGGTGCCGGTGACAAAGTTCCACACGCCGATCTCCCTAAGGGCCGGTATGCCCTGTATAAAGAGGAAGATCAGGATCACCGACAGCGCCAGCACCGCCGCCGCCGCGCAGAGGAAAAACACGCTCTCCGTGACGCGCTCCAGCACCTTGTAGAATTTCTTTTTTCCAGGGGACTCCCTGCGAATCGCAGCGTTCATCTTTGCTTCCATGCGTTTCTTCTCATCCTTCCCCGTCTCGTCCTGCGCGCAAAAGGAATGGTGAACCGCCGGTTTGGCCTGCGCTCTGTTCACCATTCGCCTTTGCTGTATACTTTGGAGACTCGCTTCTTCCGGGCTTTAGGCCACGGGGATGTAGCCCTGCTCGGAGACGACCGCCTGGCCGTCCGCGCTCATGATGTAGTCCACGAAGGCCTTGGCCAGGTCATCGGTGGCCGGGCCCTGCACCAGCAGGAAGGGGCGGGCGATGGGGTAGGTGCCGGCGACGATGTTCTCCTCGGTGCACTCCACGCCGCCGACGTTGATGGCGTGGACCTGCGTGCTGTCATAGGAGCCCAGGGAGATGTAGCCGATGGCGTTGACGTGGCTGACGACGTTGGAAGAGACGGCGTTGGTGGAGTCGGCGATCAGCGCCTTGCTCTCGTCGACCAGAGAGATCTCGTTGCCCTCTTCGTCCTCGCCCAGCAGGCCGCAGATCTCCTCAAAGGCGCTGCGGGTGCCGGAGCCGGCCTCGCGGGAGATGATCAGGATCTCCTCGTCATTGCCGCCCAGCTCGGACCAGTTGGTGATCTCGCCCTTGAAGATGGAGGCGATCTGGTCGGTGGTCAGGTCCTTGACCGGGTTCTCCAGGTTGACGACCACGGCGATGCCGTCCATGCAGATGGTGGTGGCGCTGACGCCCTCGGCGGCGGCCTCCTCCTCGCTCAGGTTGCGGGAGCTCATGCCCAGCTGCGCGGTGCCGTTGGTGGCGGCGGTGATGCCGGCGGAGGAGCCGTTGCCCTGCACCGCGACGCTGACGTCGGGGTTATCCGCCATGAACAGATCGCCAAAGACGGTGACCAGGGGCTCGGCGGAGGTGGAGCCGGTGATCATCAGCTCACCGCTGAGCGCAGAGGCGGCGGGGGTTTCCGCGGCCGGGGCCTCGGTGGGGTCGGCGGCGGGTTCTTCCGCGGCGGGCGCCTCGGTGGCGGGGGCCGCGGTGGGGGCCTCGGTGGCCTCGGGGGCGGCGGTGCAGCCGGTCATCAGCAGCACGGCCAGGACGGTGAGCAGCGCAAAGGCCTTGATCAGGATGTTCTTCATACTTCTTAAACCTCCCTTTCGGTTACGCGTACATACTACCAGCGCTGTTTCTAGGTTTTTTCAGCGCCTTGTAAAGCCAGGGTTAATCTCCCGCCGGGATCCCCAACTTTCCCCCTTTTTCACATACGATAAATGTGGGCGGCGCATCCTGCGCCGGCTGCTCCATGCAGCGGGCCAGGCAGAGCCTGGCCCTTTGCATGGCCCCGGGGGCGAGGGAGGGGCTTCGCCCCTCCCTCGCGCTCCCTCCCCGCCGATT
>CALWKN010000251.1 GCA_944381265.1 uncultured Clostridia bacterium | reverse complement strand
CTTCGCCCCCTCCGGAACCCCCTGTGCCCTTCGGGCACGGCCGGGGGCGGATACGGATAAGCGGCCCTACGGGCCGACATCCTCGCGGCGTACACGCCGCCGCTGCGGATTGAAAATGAAGGGGCTGTGGCCCCTTCATGCATCCCCAAGCGAACAGCCCTACTTTTTCGACAGTCTGGTTGACTTCTCTATCTTTTTTCGAGGGAGGGGATACGCCAAATGGGTCAGCCCATCCTTACATTAGAAAACATCCACAAGTCCTTTGACGGCGTCAAGGTCCTGGACGGCATATCGCTCAGCGTCCTTCCAGGGCAGTTCCTCACGCTCCTGGGTCCCTCCGGCTGCGGCAAGACCACGACGCTGCGCATCATCGCCGGCCTGGAGTCGCCGGACGAGGGGCGCGTGCTGCTCAGCGGCGCGGACGTCACCAAGCTCCCCCCGGAAAAGCGCGCCGTCAACACCGTGTTTCAGAACTACGCGCTCTTCCCGCACATGAACGTGCAGAAGAACATCGCCTATCCGATGCGCCTGCGCCGCGTGAAAAAGGAGGACGCCGCCCGCCGCGTGGAAGAGCTCCTCTCCGTGGTGCAGCTCGAGGGCTTTGGCAAGCGCCTGCCCTCCCAGCTCTCCGGCGGCCAGCGCCAGCGCGTGGCCATCGCCCGCGCCCTGGCCTGCGACCCGCAGCTGCTGCTGCTGGACGAGCCCCTGGGCGCGCTGGACCTGCAGCTCCGCCGCCAGATGCAGGGCGAACTGAAGGCGCTGCAGAAGAAGCTTGGCATCACCTTCATCTACATCACGCACGACCAGGAAGAGGCGCTCAACATGTCCGACCTCATCGCCGTGATGAACGGCGGCCGCTTTGAGCAGATCGGCGCGCCGGAGGAGATCTACGAGCACCCCACCACCCGCTTTGCCGCCCAGTTCATCGGCCAGAGCAACATCATCGAGGGCAGGGTCGTCTCCGCCGGCGAAAGCAGCGCCCACGTCGAGATCTGTCCCGGCAACGCCATGGTCGTGCCCGGCGCCTTCCGGGAGGGCGAAAAGATCGCGCTGTCCGTGCGCGCCGAGCGCATCGACTACGCGGACGCGCCGGACTATGGCTTTACGCTCACCGGCGTCATCAAGATGCACAGCTACATCGGCGGCGTGCTGCGCACGACCATCGAGCTCCCCACCGGGCAGGAGCTGCTCATCACCGGGGCCAACCCGGTCTCCAAGTACCCGGCCGGCTGCCGCGTGTTCGTCTTCTGGGATCCGGCGGTGGCGGCGGTCGTGGAAAGGGGGAAGGCCGAGTGAGGGAGCGGGAACTTTCCTCCGCCCCCAAGCGCCGCATCGCCCCCACCGTGTGGATCCTGGCGATCTGGACCTTCCTGTTCGTGGCGCTGCCGCTGCTCTACGTCATCGGCATCACGTTCCTGGAAAAGGACGACGTTTGGGGCATCACCAATGTCTTTACGCTGGAGAACTACAAGAACCTCTTCAGCGCGGTCTACGGCAAGGTCTTTCTCGACTCCTTCCTGGTGGCCATCGCCACCACCGTGCTGACGCTGCTCATCGGCTATCCCTTCGCCTACTTCACGGCCAAGTTCCCGCCCAGGGTCCGCAGCTTCATCGTGCTGCTGCTCATGACCCCGTTTTGGATCAACTCGCTTCTGCGCCTCAACGGCTGGATCATACTGCTCAAGGCCAACGGCGTGGTCAACGTCTCGCTCCAGGCCCTGGGGCTGATCGACGAGCCGCTCAAGATCCTCTACAACAACGGCGCCATGATGCTGGGCATGGTCTACGCGCTGCTGCCCTTTATGATCACCTCCATCTACAACTCCGTGAAGAAGCTGGATTGGACGGTTGTGGAGGCCTCGCGCGACCTTGGCGCTTCGCCCTTCAAGGCGTTTTGCACGGTGACGGTGCCGCTGACGGTGCCGGGCATTGTGGCCGGGTGCGTGCTGGTGTTCGTGCCGTCGATGGGGCTGTTCTTCATCTCGGACCTGCTCGGCGGCAGCAAGACGCTGCTCCTTGGCAACCTGATCAAGAACGAGTTCATGCAGGCCCGCAACTGGCCGATGGGCGCCACGCTCTCCATCGCCATGCTGGTCTTCACCACCGTCTTCATCTACATCTACAAGAGGGTTACAGGGGCGAAAACCCTGGGTGGTCTTAAGTGAAACGGGCAAACACCTGGCGCTCCAAGCTGTTTGTGGCGCTCGTGCTGCTGTTCAACTACCTGCCGATCTTCATCGTCGTGATCTACTCCTTCAACGCCTCGAAGTACGGCAACTGGGAGGGCTTCTCCCTGGAGTGGTACGAAAAGCTCTTCCGCAACACGCAGATCATGCGCTCGCTGAAGAACTCGCTGTTCCTGGCCGTCTCCTCCTGCGCGCTGTCGATCCTCATCGGCACCGCGGGCGCGGTGGGCATGGCAAAGTCCCGCTTCCGCGCCCAGAACCTGCTGGAAAACATCTCCCTTGTGCCCATGATGCTGCCGGAGATCATACTGGGCATGGCCTATCTGGCCTTCTTCTCGATCCTGCAGGTGCCCTTTGGCATGATGACGCTCATCATCGCCCACACCACGTTCTGCGTGCCCTACATCTTCATCAACGTCCAGAGCCGCCTGGTCGGTCTGGACCCGGCCTATGTCGAGGCGGCGCGCGACCTTGGCGCCACGCAGACGCGCGCCTTCTACGACGTGACGCTGCCGCTGATCACGCCCGCCATCGTCTCCGGCGCGCTGCTGGCTTTCGCAATGAGCATGGACGACGTGGTCATCTCCTTCTTTGTCACGGGCACCACTTCCAACACGCTGCCTTTGCAGGTCTACTCCATGCTCAAGATGGGTGTCACCCCGGAGGTCAACGCCCTGTGTACGCTGATGCTCCTGGTGGTCTTTGGCGCCATCGGTCTTTTCTACCTGCTGAACGCTTTGCGCAGGAAAGCGCGGTAATACGGCCGGTCCCTGCCGGCGTATTATAGATCATTTCATCTTTTGAGGAGGAAGAAACGAAGCAATGAAAAAGACCCTGATCCGTGCCTTCAGCCTGGTGCTGATCCTCGCCCTCATGCTGATGAGCGTGGGCTGCTCGTCCGCCGCTGATAAGGAACTGGTCATCTTCTCCTGGGCCGACTACATCGATCCCGAGCTGCTGGCGCAGTTCACGGAGGAGACCGGCATCGCCATCAACTACAACTACTACACCTCCAACGAGGAGATGCTCACCAAGCTTGAGGCCACCGAGGGCGGCGAGTACGACATCGTCATCGGCAGCGATTTCGTCGTCAACATCGCCCGCAACGAGGGCCTGATCATGGAGATCGACAAGGAAAAGGTTCCCAACTTCTCCAACCTCAACCCCGCCTATCTCAACCACTACTTCGACCCCGAGGCCAAGTACACCGTGCCCTACGTCGCGGGCACGCCGCTGATCGTCTACGACCCCTCCAAGGTCACCTGTGAGATCACCGGCTACAACAGCCTCTGGGATCCGAGCCTGGCGGACCAGCTGGTGGTCATGGACGATATGCGCAA
>CALWKN010000250.1 GCA_944381265.1 uncultured Clostridia bacterium | reverse complement strand
GCAAGATCCACGACCGCCACGACCTGCCCGAGGTCCACGCCTTCCTGGAGGAGTGCCTGCCCTCCTACATGCTGACGCTGGAGGAGCTCGACTAAATATATCGAGAAAATGCCGCTGCGCGGCATTTTCTCGAGGGACATCTGGCTCCTGTCGCCTACGGCGACGGCCGGAGCCAGATAAAGGAAGCGGTTCCTTCGGAACCGCTCCTCGCGGCGTACACGCCGCCGCTGCGGATTGACATGAAGGGGCTGCGGCCCCTTCAAACTTCCCCCGGAGAATACACCCCTACGGGAAGAGGTTAAAAGGGGAGGGGACTGGGGGCCCCTGCAAACAGCCCTTAAACAGACTAGACGAGTAAGCGCCGCGCGTAAGGGTTTTTACGCGCGGCGCTTATTTATGGTGGTTGCGTACTGTCCGAATTTAGGAGGCGGACTTTTCCGGGTTTTCCTCCGCCGCCGGCTCCTCCTCGGGGTAGATCTTGCTCACCTGCGCCCACTCGACGCGGTGGTCGCAGATCTCCTCGACGTAGATGTGCAGCCCGGCCACGTCCAGCTCGGGGTGCGAGCCGTCCTGCGGGATGGAGGAGAGCTGGGAGAAGACCAGACCGCTGAGCGTGTCGTAGTCCTCGTCCAGGGGCAGGGGCGTGTCCAGCGCCTCGGAAAGGGCGCTGAGCTCGCAGATGCCGGAGACGCGCCAGAGGTTTTCGCCCACCTTGGTCACCGCCTGCTCCACCTGCGGATCGTACTCGTCGTAGATGTTGCCCACGAGCTCTTCCAGCAGGTCTTCCATGGAGACAAGGCCGCTGACGCCGCCGTACTCGTCTACGACGATGGCGATGTGGTTCTTCTTCTGCTGCATGGAGCGGAAGAGCACGTCGGTGCGCACGGTCTCGGGCACGAAGTTCGGCGTGTGCAGGATCGTGCGCAGCGGCTTGTACTCATCCATCGCCCGGTAGAGCAGGTACTCGCGCGTGCGCAGTATGCCGATGATGTCGTCGATCGTCTTTTCGTAGACCGGGATGCGCGACAGGCCGGACTCGCGGATCACGCGCAGGATCTCCTCGTCGGTGGCGTCCGCGGGCAGCGCGACGACGTCGGTGCGGTGGGTCATGACGTCAAAGGCCGTGTGGTTGTTGAACTCAAAGACATTGTCGATCATCTCGCCCTCGGCCTCGGTGATGGCGCCCTTTTCCTCGGCGATGTCGGCGCGCATGCGGATGTCTTCCTCGGTGACCTCCTCGGCCTGGGCGTTGGGGTCAATGTGCAGCAGGCGCAGCACGGCGTTGGTCGAGATGGACAGCAGCCAGACGGCGGGGCGGGTGATGGTGGCAAAGCCGAAGATCACGCCGCTGACGGCGCGGGCCACGGCCTCGGTCTTCTGCATGGCGATGCGCTTGGGCACCAGCTCGCCGAAGACCAGGGAGAAGTAGGACAGTATCAGCGTAATGACGACGACACAGACGGTATTGAGGACAGACGGATTCATCGCGGCGAAGAACCCGAACTGCGTCAGCCAGTTGCGCAGCGGATCGGAAAATCCGTCGGCGGCAAACGCCGAGTTCAGGAAGCCGGCCAGCGTGATGGCGATCTGGATGGCGGACAGGAATCCGTTGGGTGAGGAGACCATCTTGAGCATCCGCACCGCGAACTTGTCGCCTTCCTCGGCCTGGGCGCGCAGCTTGTTCTCATCGAGGGAGACCAGCGCGAACTCCGACATGGCGAAGAAGGCGTTGATCGCGATGAGCACGACCTGAAGAATCAGTTGCCCCCATATAGGGTCTGTAGGCACAATAAATTCCCCCTTTGGAAATTCAGATTGTCAATAGTATATCAGATCCTGTGTGCGCTGTAAAGCGGAGTTTTGGAAAGAAATCGCCGGGATCCCGCCGTTTTGCCGCGTTTTCCGTTTCCCTGAGAGCACACAGGCCCCCGCGGTTTTCCCGCAAAAACACACCCGGCGGGGGAGACCCCCGCCGGGCAAATGTCCTTTGAAAACGATCGCAGGCGCTTTACCGCACCGCCTTGCGCGCGAAGGCGCGGTTGAGCAGCGCGGGCTCCTGCCGCGGCGCCAGCAGCGAGAACACGGGCGTGGCCACGACCGAGGCCAGCATCGCCATGCAGCCGGTGAAGGCCGATTCCCCCGTGCCAAGCAGCGCGGTCAGCGCCACCGACACCGCAAGCCCGGCGGCAAAGCCCGCCACAGCGCCCACCTTGTTGGCCCGCTTGCTTAAGACCCCGAACAGGTAGGGCCCGAGTATGCAGCCCGCCACCGTCCCCCAGGACATGCTCATCAGCGTCACGATCTCCGCCACCTGCGACAGCGCCACCACAAGCGACAGCACCACAAACGCCGCGCACAGCCCGCGCATCAGGTTCTTTACCGCCCGGTCGCTCATCTCCGGCCGGAACACGCCCTTGACAAGGTCGATGGAGATGGCCGAGGAGGACACCATCACAAGCGACTGCAGCGTCGACATGGAGGCAGAGAGCACCAGCACCAGGATCAGCCCCAGCATCCACTCCGGCATCGTGGCAAAGAGCATCTCCGGCACCAGCAGGTCCACGCCGCCCACCTGGGAAGGATCCGCGATCCCAAGCGCCACGCGCGAGAACGCGCCGGCAAAGTAGGCGCAGCCGCCTATGATCAGCGCAAACACGGTCGATACCGCCGCGCCGATCTTCACCGACCGCCCGTCCTTGATGGCGTAGAACTTGTGCACCATCTGCGGCAGGCCCCAGACGCCAAAGGAGGTGAGGCACACCATGTAGAGCAGGTTCTTCGGGTCCCCGCCAAGGGGCGAGACCAGCGTCTCGTCCACCGCGGCAAGCTGCGAAAGCGCGCTGCCCACGCCGCCCAGCTTGCCAAAGAGGAACGCCATCATCAGCGCGATGCCCACCAGCATGATCACGCCCTGCACCACGTCCGCCAGCGCCGACCCAAGGTAGCCGCCAAGGAACACCGCAAGCAGCGTAAAGGCCGCAAGGATCACCATGCAAAGCTCGAACGGCAGACCGAACGTCGCCTCGAATAGGTACCCCAGCCCCTGGTACACCGAGGCCGAGTAGGGGACGAGGAAGACGAAGATCACCAGCGCCACCGCGATCTTCAGCGCCCGGCTCTCAAAGCGCTTCTCGAAGAACTCCGGCATGGTCGTGGCGCCAAGGCGCTGCGTCATCACGCGCGTGCGGTCGCC
>CALWKN010000249.1 GCA_944381265.1 uncultured Clostridia bacterium | reverse complement strand
CCGGCGTGCCGCGCGCTGCGCGCACAACACGCCGGATACCGGAAACGGTTCCTACGGAACCGTTCCTCGCGGCGTACACGCCGCCGCTGCGGATTGAAGATGAAGGGGCTGCGGCCCCTTCATGCATGCCCCAAGCGAACAGCCCTACTTTTTCGACAGTCTGAGGCGGCGCGTTCCTTCTTCACTAAAAGGGACGCGCCGCCGTTTTTTTACGCTTCCGCCCACGCCGCCGCCAGCAGCTCGCGCCGGGCGGTTTGCGCAAAGCCGTTCCAGGCCGCCAGCAGCTTGTCGCACCTTGGCAGGTTGCCGGCCAGTTCCACGCTCCCGTCCGGGTGCAGCGCCGCGATGGCCGAGCGGCTGCAGGCGATGGCGCAGACGTTTTCCCAGTTGCGCGCCTCTGCGCGCCCCTGGTCCAGATCGCGGTGCACCATGCGCCCGCCAAGGCACACGCGCCCGTCCCGCCGCAGGCCGACGGCATAGAAGTTCTCCACCGCCACCGCCGCAAGCTCGCTCCAGCCCTCCACATTGCGCTCGTCCTGCCTGCGGCCGGAAAAGCGCGCCTCCCCCGCCGCTGTGCAGGCGATCGTGGCGTCGTCCGCGCAGGCGACGGCGATCACGTCGCGCCAGAGCGTCGCCGTCTCGCCCCACTCGCCCTGCACCAGCACGCGCCCCTCCTTAGTGAGGCCCGTCAGCCGCCCCTCCGCCGCGGCGATGGCGCGCACGCCCTGCCAGTCCCGCACGCGCAGGCTGCACGGCTGGCCGCGGAAGTCGATCTTCCCCTCCTCGTTCAGGGCGTAGACGCACTGCGCCGTCACCGCGATCTGCTTTACCTTCGCGCCTCGCAGGTCACGCGCGGAGCCGACGTCGCTGCCCTCGATGCGCACGCTGCCGTCGGAGAGCAGGAAGGCCCGCGCCCGCTGGGGGTTCTCCGCCGCGTCGTAGTCGAGGATGTCCGCGCCCTGCTCGTGCGCGCCGTCCGCCTGCACCAGCGTAAGGCGCCCCGAGCGCGGCGAGCGGAACACCAGCGTGCCGCCGGTGAGCTTGAACACCTTCTTTTGCGCGCAGATCGCCGTGAGCCTGCTAAGCAGCGCCTGCCGCGCCGCCTCCGCCGCCTTTTGCCAGGCCGCCCGCGCCTCTTCCCCGGCGAAGCGGTCCACGAAGGCCAGCGCAAAGCCGCAGTCCGGGCAGGCGAGCGCGTTTCCCGCCGCCGCGCCGCCGCACACCGGGCAGCGCACGTTGTTTTCCGTCATGCCAGCACATCTCCTCTCAGTCGGACGCTTGGATGAAGCGCTCCCAGAAGTAGCTTAAGGGGTAGAAGTAGTTGAGCTCGTCCAGGGAGCGCTCGCCCCCCGGCACGAGGGAGCCGGAGAAGATGCCGATCACGCGGCGATCCTCGCGCGAGAACACGGGGCTGCCGGAGTTGCCGTGCAGTCCGGTGCTGTCGATGTAGCAGCGCTCCACCGCGCCCACGCGCTGCACCGAGGCCACGCGCCCGGCAAAGTCGCTCAGGCGAAGGTCCTCGGCGTTCCCGGCCGAGAGCGTGTCGCCCAAGGGGTAGCCCAGCAGCAGCGTGCGCTCGTGCGGGCGCACCGCTTCTCCCGCCGGGCGCAGAGGCGCGGGCGCGTAATTCTCCCCCGGCAGCTGCAGCAGCGCCAGGTCGCAGTCGCCGCAGACCGGCTCCAGGATCTCGCCCTCGAGCCAGCGCGTGTCGCCCCCCGGCGCGCCGGGGCAGGAGACGCGAGCGCGTATGCGCTCCGCCGCCCGCACAACGTGCGCGCAGGTGAGCACAAGGCCGTCCTCGCTCACCAGCACGCCGGTGGCCGTGCCGCTGCGCTGCCCGCCGCGGTAGACCTCAAGCAATACCACGCTCGGGGAAAGCGCTGCGCAGGCCGCGTCGTAACCGGCCTCCTCCACCGCCTCGCCGCGCTGCGTGCGCAGGCGGGAAACGTCCACGGCGGCGCGGCGGCGGACGGCGCTCTCCCGCCAGGGCGCGGGCACGTCCGCCTCCGTCAGCACGTCGATCTCGTCCAGCGGCGGGTCGTCCAATTCGCCGTAGTCCCGCTCCAGGCGCTCCAGCTGGGCGCTGAGCGCGTCGTGCAGGTAGGTGCGCACAAAGCGGGCGTTGCCAAAGTTCCGGTCCCCGCGCGCCAGCACCGCCTGGAACACGGCGAGCGATCGCGCCCGGAAGCCCTCCGTCAGCGTCAGCGCCTGCCGCGCGCCGATCTCCGGCACGTCTTTTGCCCGCGAGGCCATGTAGTCCATCACCTGCACAAGCTCCGCGGCGCTGTAGTCGGCAAAGAGCACCATGCTCTCCCGCGAGCCGAAGCGGCTGCGCAGGCCCTCGTCCTGCTCCAGCAGGCGCAGCATCGGCGCGGGGTAGCCGGCCAGTATGATCGCGGTGCTGCTCGTCACCGCCGCGTCCTCCAGCACGGTCAGCAGGCGCTTGATCGCCTCGCGCCCGCGGTAGGTGCCGGGCTCTGCCAGCTGGTGCGCCTCGTCGATGAAGAGTATGCCCCCGCGCGCGAGCTTTACCAGTTGGTCAAACTCGTCCAGATCGTCGCACAGCGCGCGGGCGGTGCGCTCCACCACATGGCCCTGCGCAAGCGCCCCGGCGGCGCACAGCAGCCCGCCCATCAGCCGCGCCACCGTGGTCTTGCCCACGCCCGGGTTGCCCAGGTAGAGGTAGCAGCCCGGCCGCGCCCCGCCGGCGTAGCGCACGCGGCGGCGGATGGCGCGCAGCGAGCGCTTGACGCCCGCAAGGCCCGGCAGCGCCTCCAGCGCCTGCAGCGCGTCCTTGGCGACGGCGCGGGAGGGGGTGAGGTACCGCTGCAGCGCGCCCGGGAAGTGCGCCCGCTCGATGCGCCTTAGTCGCAGGCGGTAGCGCGCGCCCTCCTCTCCGCGCTCCTCCTCCACGGTCTCCCCGCCGCCGCGCTGCCAGGCGGCGCGCAGGTCCTCGATCAGGCGGTCCAGCGCCAGGCCCCCGGCCCAGCCGCCGCCTTCGCCCGTGCCGCCGCGGCTGCCCACCCAGTTGAGGAAGAAGTCCGGCAGCAACGCCTCCACCTCCGGGGCAAAGGTCATGCCGTCGCGCGTCTTTTCCCGGAAGATCGCCTCCATCTGCGCATGGCTCAGGTCCTCCAGCGTAAATATGCGCGACATGGCCCCGCGCAGTGCCGGCGCGGCGCGGAACACCGCCTCCAGCCCCTCGGCGCTGTCCAGGAAGACAAAGCAGGTGTCGCCGCTGTGGGCGGCCAGCCCGGCGCACAGCGCGTCCAGCGCCTCCGGGCCGTAGGAGCGCTCGCCCTTTTCCGCCAGGAGGGAACTTGGGTACTCCACGCACAGCGTGCCGCCTGCCGCGCGCTCGATCGCGTCCTGCGTGCGCAGGCGCGTCTGCCCCACGTACCCGGCCTCCAGGTCGCCCACGCCGACGAAGAGCACCTCGTCGCGCTCCAGCAGCCCCGCCTCGCGGAAGACCGCCGCCAGCGCCCGCACCGCCGTGTGCCGCCCCGAGCCCGTCGGGCCGCCGATGGCGTAGTGCAGCCCCGTCTCCTCCGCCTCGTCCAGGAACTGCGCCTCCTCGCTCCGGCCCTGCGCCCGCGTCCGGGCAAAGTCCACGATCTCCTCCTTGCCAAGCAGACCCTCCAGGCGCTGCATCGCGCTCCTCTCCTGCAGCGGCGCGCCCAATGGCCCTGCCAGGCGGGCAAAGTCCTCCGGCAGGTCCTCCGCCGTAAGGCTGCGGCGCTCTTCTTCGCGCAAGCTCCGCAGCTGCTCCGGCGCGGCCAGCCCGTCCGCGGAGCCCGTGAGGCGCCGGGAGAGCCGCCGCGTGCGCGCCTCGATGGAGGCGGGCAGGTAGGTCTCGCGTATGAAGCCGCCGTTGCCGAAGTTCTGCGGCCGGCGCAAAAGATAGCGGCTCAGCGCCGCGCGCGAGCGCAGAAGGTACCCTTCCTCCGGCTCCTGCCCGGAGGCACGCGCCATCTCCGCCAGGATCTGCGTAAGTTCCGCTGCCGTGTAGTCGTAAAAGCGGATGCGGTTGCGCGGCGGGAAGCGCCGCTCCAGCCCCGGGTCCGCCGCGAGGAAGGCGCGCATCTCCACCGCGTACCCGGCGCAGATGAAGCAGGTCTCGGCATGGATCTGCGGGTCCTCCACCAGGGGCACCAGGGCGCGGATAAGGCTCCGCCCCCGCTCGCTCTCCGCCAGCTGGTGCGCCTCGTCCAGGAAGAACACGCCGCCGCGCGCGTCCTCCACCGCGCGGTTTAGGTCCACCGCGCCGCTGATCAGGTCCGCGGCGCGCAGTTCCGTCACATGGTCGCGCCGAAGGATGTGCAGCAGGTGCATCAGCTCCCCCATGCGCCGGGCCACCGTGGTCTTGCCCGTGCCCGGCGGGCCGAGGAAGAGGAAGTTGCCCGGCGCCGAGGGCCCCGCCCCCACCAGCGCCCCCTGCACCAGCCGCCGCAGGAAGAGCTTGATGCCGCCAAGGCCGATCATCCTGTCTATGCGCGCCATGGCCTCCGCCGGGCCGCGACTGCGCGGCTCCAGGCAGCGCCGCAGGCGCTCCGGCACGTCCTCCGGCTGCAAGGTGTAGGTCTCGCCGCACAGGGCCGCCGCCGCCTCGCGGCGGCTGCAGTTGCGCTTCATCTCCTGCAGGAGCGTGGCGCACTCGCGCGCGTTGCTCCAGCCCTGCCCGCGCCCGCCGACGAACGTCTCAAAGAAGTCCGCAAGGCGCGCTTGCAGCGCCTCGCCTATGGCCACGCCCTCGGCCCGCGCCATGCGCAGGAAGATCTCCTGCATCTGCGCGGGCGCGTAGTCCTGCAGCACATACTCGTTGGGGAAGCGGCCGGACAGGCCCTCGTTCGCGCGGAGGAACTCGCGCATCTGGCGCGGGTAGCCGGCCAGGATCACCGCGAACTGCCCCTCGTAGGCGCTCATGGCAAAGACCAGCTCGTTGATCGCCTCCTGCCCGTGGCCGCCCTCGGCAAGGGCGTAGGCCTCGTCGATGAAGAGCACGCCGCCCAGCGCCTCCTGCACATAGCGGCGCACCTGCCCGGCGCTGCCGCTGACGTTGACCGAGACAAGGTCCGCGGCGCTCACCTCCACCACGCGCCCGCGGCTGAGCAGCCCAAGGTCGTAGTACATCCGCCCGATCAGGCGGGCGATGGTGCTCTTGCCCGTGCCCGCCGCGCCCAGCAGCCGCACGTTCAGGCTCATCCCCAGCCGCCTTTCCTGCGCCGGCAGCGGCGCAAAGCGCGAGGAGGAGAGGGGCTCCCGCCGCTGCGCGCCGCGGCGCAGCGCGTCGTCCCGCCAGGCGCGCAGGCGGGACTTGACCTCTTCCTGCCCAACCAGGTCCTCCAGCTCCTCAAGCGCCGGGCGATAGGTTTCCTCTTCCGTAAACGCGCGCCAGTTCTCCCGGGTCAGCGCCGTCCCCGGCCGCGCCGCGCCCTGCGCCAGCAGGCGGTTCAGCAGCTGCGCAAGCCCCCAGTTGTTGCGCGCGCAGCTGGAGGCCAGAATCCCGCCCAGCGCGCGCACGTCGCCCGGCTCCACCGCAAGGCCGCTCTCCCCGTCAAGGCGCAGGCGGTTGAGCAGGTTCTCGATCTCGCGGGCGTTGGGCGTGGGCAGGGAGATGACGCGGTTGCTCTCCGGCTCGCGGGCGCGGATGCGCGGCAGCAGCACGTTGCGGGCAAACGCCGTCCACTCCCCCACGTTCTCCAGCGACGTCTCGCGAAAGAGGTAGATCACCACGCTGTGATTCGTGCTGTAGAAGGAGGAGAGCTCCAGCAGCAGGCTCTCCCCGCCCTGCATGAGGTTGGCGTTGGCGATGATGAGGGCGCAGCGCGCGCCGCTGTGGCGCATCACGCCGGAGACCTGCTGCCAGGCCGCGTCCAGGGACATCCGCCCAAGGTTCAGCGGCCGCCGCGCGTCGGCGCGCGGGGCTTCCGCCGCCGCTTCCGCCCGGCGGCGCCTCCGCCGTCCCAGCGGCCCGCCCGCGCTCACCGGCGCCTCCGACGCTGTCGGCGCTTCCGGCGCGGGCCGCGCCTCCGGCGCTGTCGGCGCTTCTCCCGTCAGCACCGCGAACGAGGCGCCGTCCAGGCAGAAGAGCATATTCTCCGTGTCCAGGAAGAACACCGCGTCAAAGCCCTGCTCGTAGCGCAGATAGCCGTGCAGCGCCGGCACCACGTCCGTCAGCGTCAGATCGTCGGCGCAGAACTGGTCGTTGGTGCGGCCGGTGACGATGTAGTGCCCGTCCACGCACAGCTGCGGGTCAAAGTAGGAGTTGTTTCTGCTCAGCATGCTCTCATTCTCCCTCGCGGCTCATTTCGTTTCGCCCCGCCTTGCCGGGGCGCGTATGTCAGCGCGCGGCGGCCTCGGGCCGCGCCGCCGTCTCGTGCACGGGGCGGGGACGGTCGGTCTCCACGGCGCGCTCCCAGTCCTCTTCGGCCACTTCCCGGCGGTCGGAGACGCGGCGCTCAAAGCCGGGCACGGTCTGCACCTCGGGCGCGGCAAAGCCCAGTCCCGACAGCTGGCGCAGCGCCTGCGCGGCGACGCGGTCGCCCTCCTCCTCGTTGTTGGTGCCGTAGTCGAGTATGTCGCTCTCCAGGCGGTTGCGCAGGGCGCCGTTTTCGTCCCGCTCCGGGTACTGCGTGACCACCATCTCAAAGCCGGTGCGCGCGTTGCGCAGGTGGATGCGGTGCGCGCCGCGGTCGTCGCCGCCGCGGTAGCCGTGGGAGACGATGGCAAGGCCCAGCGCGTCGCGCAGGCTGTCCGCCACGTCCTGCGCCGCGTCGGCGCGGTCCTGGCTGGCGCCAAAGGCCAACACGGCGAACTCGGCGCTCTCCTGCGCCTCGCGCGTGAGCTGCTCGCCCGCCTGGCGCAGGCCGCCAAGGTCGGCAAGGCTCAAATCCTGCGGCGCCTGCACCCGCTTACGCAGGCCCGCAAGGCGCGCGTTCAGGCGCGTGAGGTCCCCGTCGCTCCAGCGGTCCACGTCCACCTCCGCCGTGCTCTCCGGAAAGCGCACGCGGCGGCAGGCTTCGATCTGCGCCTGCGCGGCGCTCAGGGCGGCGTTTGCCTGCTGCAGCGCCGCCTGCCAGGCGGCCTCGGCCTGCACCGCGTCCTCGCGCAGCTGCAGCGCCGCCTCGGCGGCCTGGCGGGCGCTCAGGCGCGCCACCGGCGCGTTGGTGGGGAAGCGGTCGGAGGCGTCGCCTATGTCGCGCTCCGCCTGCTCCACGCGCTCGCGCACCTGCGCAAGCCGCCCCGGCAGCAGCAGCTCCAGGCGGAAGCGCTGCGCCGTGTCCTCGGCGGCGGTGCGGGCGGTGTCGGCGTACTCGCGCGCCAGCTCCAGCAGGGCGGCGTCGGAGTCAAAGAGGATCCCTACGCGGCGGGCGTTCTCCGCCGCCTGGCGCTCGGCGCGGTCCAGCCGCCCGTTCACCGCGCCGATCTGGCGCTGCAGATCGCCCGCGGCGGCGCGCAGGGCGCTGTCCATGTGCTGCTCGCTCTCGCGCAGGGCGCGCAGCGTCTCCGCCCGCTGCTCGGTGAGCGCGCTGCGGAAGTTGCGGTCCTGCGCTTCCAGCGCCTGGCGGCTGCGGGCGGCGCTCTCCTCCAGCGCCCGGCCCGTCTCCTCCACGGCGCTCTGCAGCTGCGCCCGCAGCTGCGCCCGCTCGCGGCTGGCGGCGGCGGTACGGCTCTCCAGCGTGCGGCTCAGGCTGCGGATGTCGCGCCCGAGCTGCTCCGCGCGCTCGCGGCTCTGGCGCAACTGCTCGTCGCTGCGCGCGGCTAGGCGCTGCAGCGCGTCGTTGCAGGCGGACAGGCTCGAAGCGCGCGCCGCCTCCCGGCGCAGGCGCGCCAGCTCTCCTTCCGGGACCCGAATGTATGTCGTCTTTCTTCCGCTCATAGCTGCTCTCCTTTTCTAGCTCTCTGTTTGGGAATGCGCATCGCTCGGCAAGCCCACCTCGTGCACCTCCGCGCCGTGGCGGAAGACCTCGCGGCATCGCGCCTGCCGCGCCCACAGCGCCAGCAGTGCCTCGCCCCGCGCATTCAAGGGGATCGCGTGCTGGTTGCTGGAGCCGCGCAGGCCCTTGCCGTCGTCCAGTTCGCGTATGTACTCGCCGTCGATGAGAAGATCCGTCTGCCGCAATAGCGGCGCGGCCGCGGGATCCGCCGCCAGCGCTTCGTAGGTGTTGCCCGTGTAGACGATGACGTCCATGTCCTTCTTTTGCCGCACGGACCGGATCAGGCGCGCCAGCGCCTCGGCCTGCAGGAACGGCTCCCCGCCGCTGACGGTCAGCCCCTCGGCGCCGGAGAGCGCGATCTCCCAAGACAGCGCCTCCTCCTCGATGGGCTTTCCGGCGCGCATGTCCCAGGCCTCCCGCGCCACGCAGCCGGGGCAGCGCCGCGCGCACCCCTGCACCCAGAGGCAGTAGCGCAGGCCCGGCCCCAGCACGCGCACCGCCGGCTCCTTCATGTGATAGTAGAGCATTTCTGCCTCCCTCCTCAGCGGCGGGCGCGGCGGTTCAGCGCGTCGCGGTCCAGCCGCGCCGCGGCGGCGCAGCGGCGGAGCACCTCGTCCAACTCCTGCAGGCGCGCCCGCGTCTCCTCCAGCAGCGCGCGCACGCGCTCCACGCTCCCAATGTCCAGCGTCTGGCGCAGCTGCTCGGCCTCCGGATGCTCCAGCGCGCGCATCATCGCCTGCAGCGGCGTCTCCTCCGCTTCCAGCCAGTCGGAAAGCCTCTGCCGCTCCGTCTCGCAGGCGGCAAAGCGCGCTTCCAGCGTCTCGGCCTGGCCGCGCGCCTCGGCAAGCGTCTGCTCCTGCTCGGACAGCGCCTGCTCGGTCCCCTGCAGCGCCGCCTGCACGCGCAGGAGCAGTTCGCAGGCGAGCCGCTCGCGCGTCTCCCCGCTCTCGCCGTCCGCAGCGCGCAGGCCCTCCAGACGGTCCGAAAGCAGGCGGCAGGCGCGCTGGTTCTCCTCCGTCTCGGCGCTCAGGCGCTCGATCTCCTCCTTCAGGGCGGCCTGCTTTTCCGGCGTGTAGCACTCCGCGGCCTGGTGCAGGCGGCAAAGCAGCGCTTCCTGCTCCTCCGCGCGCGCCACCAGCGCCCGCGCCTCCTCCGGGCACTTTTCGATCTCCCCTTCCAGGGCCTCCAGGCGCTGCCGCAGGCCCTCGCTCTGCGCCCGCAGCTCCTTTAAACGGGCGTCGCTCTTGGCAAGGCGCGCCTGCAGCTCCTCTGCCTCCCTCTCCTCCGCCTGCAGGCGCGCCGGGGAATGGGTGGTGCGAAGGGCGTTCAGGGCGGCGTTGCGCTGCGTCTCCAGCGCGGTCAGCCGGGCCTGCGCGTCGGCCAGGCGCTTGCGCTCGCCCTGCAGCGCCGCCTCCTGGCGCAGGCAGTCCCGCTCGGCGCTCTCCCGCGCAGCGGCGGCTTCCTCGGCGCGCTGCCGCGCGCTGGCAAGCTGCTCCCCGCGCGCCTGCGCCGCGCCGCCAAGGCAGGTCGAGGCGGCGGCAAAGAACGCTTCCGCCTGGCGCGAAAGGCGCGTAAAATGCCCCAGCAGCGTTTGCAGTTCGCCCTCGTTGAGCGATGCTATGTCCAGCGCGCATTCGCGCAGGAGCGCGCAGCAGGCCGCGGCGGCGGTGGCGTAGAGCTCCGCGCCCTCCTGGCGCTCCATGGCGCGGATCTGCGCGGCAAGGAGCTTTTGTGTGCGAGCGTTCACGGCGTCTTCCTCCTATACTGTGGTTTTTTTTGGCAGGTCCCGGGGCCCTCCGAGCTCGGCGGCGTCCCCCCCCCCGCCGCGCTGGCGGCGCGGGAGCGGCTTCCTCTCCCGCGCCGCGCAGGCGACGGACACGCACTCCCCCGCCGCCGCGGCGGCAAAGGGCAGCGCAAACTCCAGCGTTTCGCCGTTGCAGCGCAGGCGCAGCGCCTGCCGGCCGCTGAGAAAGACAGCCGGGACAAAGCGCGCCTCCTCCGGCGCCGCGGCGGGCTGGTCACACCGCGCCAGGGGCTCGGCAAACTCGCCCTCCCGCGTAAGATACAGCAGATCCAGGTCAAAGCCGAAGACCTGCCCGGCGCGGTAGAGCCTTTGCCCCTGCTCCACCGCGCCCGCGGCCTCCTCGGCGCCAAGGGCGGCGAAGCGGTCGTCCGGCAGGAAGGGGTCAAAGCAGAGCGCCTCGCGCAATGCGAGCTGCGCCGGGGCCGTGGCGGCCAGGTTCCCCACCGCCACGATGCGCAGGTCCTCCTCCGCCGCGCCCAACTCCTCTGCCGCGCGCAGGGCCTCCTCCAACAGCGGGCGCAGGGCGTCTCGGATCGGGCCAAAGGCCGCGTCCGCTTCGGCGCAGGTGACGGGGCCGAGGTGCGGCAGCGTGTAGATGCCTTTCTCCCCGTCGACGCCGCCCGAGGCGTAGTAGTTCCAGAGCGCCCTTTGCGCCTGCTCGTCCAAGAAAAACGGGGCGACGGCTTCGTCCCTGTGGATGCTGGGGGCGATGCCGCGCAAAAAGACGTGGTCGCCGGGCGGGTCCAGCGGCGTGCCCAGCGCCCGCAGCAGCGTGACGCGGCCGTCGGCCTCGCAGCGGCAGAAGCCGCAGGTGCAGCGGTCTGCGTCGACGACGAGCGCGGTGTAGGGCAGGGCCCGCCCGCCGCGCTTGCTGTCGTAGAGCGCGGCGGCCTGGTACGAGCTGAATTCCATGTCGTTCCCTCCTTGCGTTCCGGGAGAAGCGATGGCGGTGTATTACGCTTCCTCTCCCGCTCCCTTTTGCAGGCGCACCAGCGCGCGGATCAGCGGGTTGCCCTCCTCCAGGTCCCCGTCCGGCGCGCAGACGACGCCCGGCACCAGGCATTCCGCCACCACCGCGCCGGGGATCTCGCCGCCGGGCGCGGCCTGGAGCACGTCGTCGTAGGGCTCGCCCGGAGCCGGTATGTACAAATGCAGGCCGAGCTTGCCCATCGCCCGCCCGAGCCGCGCCAGCAGCGCGCTCAGCGCCACCGCCAGCTCCTGCAGCCCCCGCGCCGTTTCCTCCGTCGGCGCGCTGCTCAGCGCCGAGGCAAAGAGCTCGTCGCGGTTGACGATGCGGTAGAGCTGCACGTAGACGTCCGCCAGGGGCAGCATCTCGCGCGGGTAGAGCGCGCGCTGCCAGGCGCGCAGTCCGCCCTCCAGTTCGCCCTGCAGGCCGCGCATCTCCGCGACCACGCGCTCCAGATCCGTGCGCCAGCTCACGCGCAGCGCGTCCAGCTCCGCGCTCATCTGCCGCCGCGCCGCCGCCTGCTCCTGCGCCGCCGCCGTGTCCCGCAGGTTCTCCGCCGCCGCCTCGCGCTCCATCTC
>CALWKN010000248.1 GCA_944381265.1 uncultured Clostridia bacterium | reverse complement strand
TACAAGCCGAAGGCTTGGTAGGCCCGGAACCCCGGGCCGCCGCAGGCGGCACGGGGCGCAGGCGGATGTCACTCGAAAAAATGCAGACTTGCATTTTTTCGAAGCGTGTCGACTTTGTCGACACGCTCGTCAACTACAGTATGGAAGAAATTTCCGAAAAATCAAGTTAAAGTTTTGCATAGAGCCCGCCGGCAGGTTATAGCGGTTTGTACGCTCGCTTTTCGCATCGGGGGAGGAAGGCCTTCAGCGCCTCGGCGCCGTCGGCAAGGCAGAGGTCGCGGTAGTTGCCGCACTGCTCTTCCGCCGCGCCGGGGACCTCGTCCATCTGCAGGCACTGCGGGATCGTCTCCCGCAGCAGGGAGAGCACCTCCTCCGGCGAAAGGCCCAGCGTCACCAGGTAAAAGCCGGTGCGGCAGCCCATGGGGCCGAAGTAGACCACGTTGTCGCTCTTTGCGCTGGAGCGCAGGGCGGTGGCCAGCATGTGCTCCACGGTGTGGGCCTCCGTGGTCGTCAGATACCGCCCCGCGTTGGGGCGGAAGAAGCGAAGATCCGCCGTGAGCAGCGGCACGCCCGCGCGCACATCCTCCCGGAAGTAGACGCCCGGCTCCATGCCGCGGTGATCGACGGAAAAGCTTGCGATGGTTTTCATCCCTGCACCCGACCTCCCTTAAATCCGACTAAAACCCTAGGAGTAAAATTTTCATGAATATTATAGCAGATACGGCCCGCAATGCAAGAAGTTTTTTTGACAATTCCGGCGGGATTTGTTAGAATCGGGAGGAAACAAAAAATTTCGGAGGAATGGGCATGAAAATCGGCATTATTGGCGCGATGGACGTGGAAGTGGAGGCCCTGCGCGGGCAGTTGGAAGGGGCGCGGACCGAGGTCGTCTCCGGCATGCGCTTTGACGAGGGCAGGCTGCTCGGGCACGACCTTGTCGTGGCGGAAGCGGGCGTGGGCAAGGTCGCGGCGGCGATGTGCGCCCAGACGATGGTGCTGCGCAGCCATCCGGACCTCATGATCAACACGGGCGTGGCCGGCGGCATCGGCAAGGGGCTGCAGGTGCTGGACGTGGTGCTGGCCACCGCCGTGGTGCAGCACGACATGGATCCCTCCCCCTTGGGCGATCCGGTGGGCTTTCTGCCGGCGATCGAGAAGATCGAGATGCCCTGCGACGAGGCGCTGTGCGAAAGTCTCCAGGCGGCGGCCGCGCGCGCCGGGATCGCGGTCAAGCGCGGCCTTGTCGCCACGGGGGACCAGTTCATCGCCTCCAAGGAGCAGATCGCGCGCATCCACGCGCACTTTGACGCCCTGGCCGCGGAGATGGAGGGCGGCGCCATCGGTCAGGTCTGCACGGCCAACGGCGTGCCCTTTGCCGTGCTGCGCGCCATCTCTGACGGCGGCAACGAGGAGGCCAAGATGAGCTATCCCAAGTTCGTGGACCTGGCCTCGCAGCGCTCGCTGGCGATCCTGATGGCGTTCTTGCGCGGATAAAGCGATCCCCCGCCGCAAAGGAAATGCGGCGGGGGATTCAGCGTGCCGACAAAGTCGACACGCTTCGAAAAAATGCAAGTTTGCATTTTTTCGAGTGACATCCGCCTGCGCCCCGTGCCGCTAACGCGGCCCGGGGTTCCGGGCCTACCAAGCCTACGGCTTGTACGGCCCTCCAGGGGCTTCGCCCCCTCCGGAACCCCCCTGTGCCCTTCGGGCACGGCCGGGGGCGGATACGGATAAGCGGCCCTACGGGCCGACATCCTCCGCCTTCGCCCCGTACCGCTGACGCGGCCCGGGGTTCCGAGCCTAGAGCCTTCGGCTTGCACGGCCCTCCAGGTCCGCTAACGCGGACCCTACGGAAGCGTACACGCCGCCGCTGCGGATTGAAAATGAAGGGGCTGCGGCCCCTTCATGCATCCCCAAGAGAGTAGCCCTACTTTTTCGACAGTCTGCGGAACGGCGCCTTTGGCCCGTTCCGGTTTTTTACGCGCGGCGGCGCGGCGGCGTTTTTTGCCGCGGGGCTTTTCGCGGCGGGGAAAATTTGCTACAATGGAGCGGCCGGACGGGCGAAAGTTCCGGCAAAACGGCAGGGGGGGACCCCTTGCGCATCTTTTTTTCGGGAGGCGCGATGCGAATGACGCAGGAGAGCGCGGAAACGCGCCTGCAGCGGGAGGCCGAGCCGCAGGCGCGGCGCAACATGGGCATATCGGTCACAGAGGGCGTGCTCGACGCCGTGGCCATGGGCATGATCCCGCTCAACACGGTCGTCACCTACTTCATCTCGGACTATGTGAACAACTCCTTCGTGCTGGGACTGCTGCCGACGCTGCAGTCCGTGTGCAACGCGCTGGTGCAGGTGTTTTTGAGCGAGCGCCTGCGCTCCGTGCCGCGCTTTAAACCCTTGTGCACGCTGGGCACGACGCTCTCGCGCCTGTCCTGGCTGGTGCTGTCGCTGCTGATCCTGTTCTTCAGCCGCATGCAGCCGCTGTACTTTGTCTGCGTGTTCTACGGCGTGTACTGCTTCAACGGCCTGTGCCAGGGGATCACGTCTCTTACCTACACGCAGATGATGAACAAGGTGATCCCCGACCGCATGAAGGGGCGCTTCTTCGGCGTGCGCGGGGCCTTCACCTCGGCCGCGAGCATACTGGGCGCGCAGGTGGGCGGCGCGATACTGGCATCAAACGGCGACGTGCGGCGCTTTGGCGTGCTGTTCCTGGTGGCCTTTGTGCTGGATATGCTCTCTGCCGGGCTGCAGGCGCTGACGCGCGAGCCGCGCCTGCGCATGAAGGCGCCGGAAAAGACGGGCGCGCGCCCCGGCTTCTTTGCCGAGTCCGGCAGGATCCTCAAGGCGGACGGCAACTTTGCCCGCTATGTCCTTGCGATGTTCCTCATCACCATCGGCATGTCCTTCTTCAACTTCCAGACCGCGCAGTCCAAGGACGCGCTGGGGTTGACGGCGGGGCAGCTTGCCTGGGTCACGACGATACTGTACGTCTTTCAGACCGGCGGGCACCTGGTCTTTGGCGTGCTCTCCGACAGGCGCGGCTACCGCCCGGCGCTGCTGCTTGGGCAGGCGGGGTTCGCCCTCTACCTGCTTCTTGCCTTCTTTGCCAGGGACGCGCGCCTTACCTACATCATGACCGCCATCTACGGCCTTGCCAACGCCGCCAACGCCCTGGGCGCGCGCAACATGGTCTTCCACCTCTGCCCCTATGAAGAGAGGGTGGGCTATTACGCGGTGATGAACATGGCGCTGACCGTCTCGGCCGCGGCGGCCTCCATGGTCACGGGCGCGCTGATCGACTGGATCGGCTACGGGCCCTCGGCCATCGCCTGCCTGGGCCTGACGCTGCCGGGGCTGCTGCTGCTCCTGCGGGTGCGGGAGGCGCCGGAAAACGGAGGGGGAGAGAAGTGAAGGAAGAGAGCTACCGCACGGTGCTGCAAAGGGGCAGCGACGAATTCATCATCCACAAGAGCCGCTTCATCGGCCACGGCGCGCCGGTGCGCAGCGAGGAGGAGGCGCTGGACTTCCTTGCCGACGTCCGGCGCACGCACAAGGACGCCTCGCACAACTGCTACGCCTACATCGTCGGCCGCAACGCCGGCATCGCCCGCTACTCCGACGACGGCGAGCCCTCCGGCACCGCCGGCGCGCCGATCATCGAGGTGATCAAGGCCCAGGGCGTGGTGGACGTCTGCGTGGTGGTGACGCGCTATTTCGGCGGCATACTGCTGGGCGCGGGCGGGCTGATCCGCGCCTACGCCCAGGGGAGCAAGACCGCCCTGAACGCCGCGCGCGTGGTGGTGATGCACAAGACGCACCGCTACCTCTTTGACGCGGACTACGCGATGGTGGGCAAGCTCGACTACTTCCTAAAGTTCCAGCCCGTGCGCGTAAACGGGCGGGACTTTGCAGAAAACGTCACCTACGACGTTTCGGTCAAACAGGCCGACGCGCCCGCCTTCCTGCGCGGCCTTACCGAGGCCAGCCTCGGCCGCGTCGAGCCCCTGCTGCTGGA
>CALWKN010000247.1 GCA_944381265.1 uncultured Clostridia bacterium | reverse complement strand
TACGGCCCTCCAGGGGCTTCGCCCCCTCCGGAACCCCCTGTGCCCTTCGGGCACGGCCGGGGGCGGATACGGATAAGCGGCCCTACGGGCCGACATCCTCGCGGCGTACACGCCGCCGCTGCGGATTGAAGATGAAGGGGCTGTGGCCCCTTCATGCATCCCCAAGAGAGCGATCCTACTTTTTCGACAGTCTGCGCCCCCGCAAAAAGCGGGGGACGTTCTCTCAATTTTGCAGGCCAAGGCGGCGGGCGATCTGGTCCTCGAGCGCCTGGGCGTCTTCTTCCGTCAGAACCTTGCAGGCCGTCATGCGGCGCAGCACCTGGCGGGCGCGGGCGGCGGTCAGCTCCGGGTCGGCCTGCGGCGAGTAGGCGGACGGGGCGTTGGGAATGCCGGCCAGCAGCACGCACTCCGCTGCGTCCAGCGCCGCGACCTCCTTGCCGAAGTAGGCTTGCGCCGCCGCGGCCACGCCCGTGCAGCCGGAGCCAAAGTAGCTGCCGTTGACGTAGAGGGCGAAGATCTCTTCCTTGCTGCGCAGGCGCTCCAGGGACAGCGCGGCAAAGACCTCAGCGGCCTTTCGCTCCAGCGTCTTTTCCTGCGTAAAGCAGAGGTTTTTGACCACCTGCTGGGTGATGGTAGAGCCGCCCTGGGCAAAGGAGCGCGTGCGCAGGTCGTAGAGCAGCGCCCGGCCGATGGCGATGGGGTCAACGCCGGGGTGGGAGAAGAAGCGCTTGTCCTCCACCGACGTCACCGCGTCTACGTAGAGCGCGGGCAATTCGTCAAAGGGCACGAAGTCCGCCCTCTGCTCCACCGCCTCGATGCGCGCCTCCAGCGGCTCCTCCTCCATCGCCGCGCGGTAGAGCTGCCAGCCGCGCGCCCCGTATACCGCGAAAAAGACCAGCGCCGCGGCAAGCAGAAGCAGCAGCAGCGCGCGCAGCAGCCGAGCCAGCGCCTTCATGCCTCTCCCCTCCCCACACCGCTGACGATGCGGTAATACGCGCCGGAGGTGACGCGGTAGACCACGGTGTAGAGCAGGGCGAAGGCCAGGAAGCACAGCGCCGTGGTCTGCATCAGCAGTGCAAAGTCCATTACGCCAAAGAGGATCAGCAGCCGGTAGAGCAGCGGGAAGGCGAAGCACAGGTGCAGCCCGGCCGTGAGCATGGGCAGGAAGAACACGGTCAGCACCTGGGAGTTGATGCTGCGGCGGATCTCCCGCCGCGTCATGCCCACGCGCTGCATGATGTCAAAGCGGGCGCGGTCCTCGTAGCCCTCGGAGATCTGCTTGTAGTAGATCATCAGCACCGCCGCGAACAGGAAGACGATGCCCAGCGTCACGCCGAGGAAGAACAGCCCGCCGTAGAGGCTGTAGAAGCCCTCTTGCTGCTCGGCGCGGCACTCCACGCGGGCGTGGACGTAGCTGTCCTCCGGCAGGTCGAATTTAAGCGCTTCCAGCGCCTGGGAGATGTCCTCGTAGAGCAGCATCTGCTCCTGGTCCGTGCCGTCGGTGTCAAAGCCCAGCGTCCAGGAAATGTCTGCCAGGGAGCTGCCCTCGCTGTTGGTGAGCGCGAGCAGGGGCAAGGCCACCTCCTCGAAATTCGGCACAAAGAGGTAGAGCACGGGCGAGACGTTGGCCACGTCGTCGCCAAGGGCCGGGATCTCCTCCGCCTGTCCGGCGATGCGCAGCGCCGGGCCGCCCTGCAGGCGCAGCGTTTCTTCTTCGAGCACCCGCCCCTGCGTGGCGAAGTAGAGCGCCTCGTCGTCGGCCAAATCGACGGTCTCCCCCGTCAGGCGCTCGTAGTCGCTAAGCGGCGCGATGCGCAGCTCCCACAGCTCGCTTTCTTCGTCGTAGGGCGCCGTGCCCGCCACATGGGCGTCTTCGCCCCTGCGGTAGACGGAGGCCTCCAGCAGGTGGTATTCCAGCGTGTTTTCCGGCGCAAGGCCGCACTGCGCCGTCTCCGTCAGGGCCGCTGTGCGCAGCGCCTCCAGCGCCTCTTCCTCCTCCGCGCTCAGGGCCCCCAGGCGCGCGCTGAGCAGGATCTGCCGCGGGTAGCGCTGCATCAGGCTGTCCGTGGAGCCGATGTACAGACACACGGTGGAGGCCAGCATCACCAGCACCATGGTGCACAGTATGCAGATGGAGGCAAGGCCCGCGCCGTTGCGCTTCATGCGGAAGGCCATGGTGGAGACGGAGACGAAGTGGTTGGTCTTGTAGTAATAGCGCTTGTTCTTCTGCAGCAGGCGGCACAGCGCCACAGAGCCGGAGATAAAGAGCAGGTAGGTGCCAAGGATCACCAGGATCACCGCCACGAAGAACCAGATCAGCGCCGTCACCGGGTCCTCGATGCTCACGGCCAGGTAATAGGCCAGCCCCAGCAGCACCGCGCCCAGCAGCGCGGCAAGGAAGTTGGCCCGGGGCGGCTTTTCCCCGGCGCTCTCGCTGCGCAGAAGGGAAAGCGGATCGGTGCGCGCCACCTGATAGAGCGTGTGCAGGAGCAGCAGCAGGTGGATGACGCCGAACACCGCCGCCGTCTGCAGCATCGCCGCGACGTTGATGCGCAGGCGGAAGTCCGTGCGCATGCCAAGCAGATGCACCATCAGCAGCTCCGCCGCCTTGGAAAAGAGCAGCCCGAGCAGGATCCCGCCCAGTATGGAGAGCAGCGCCACGCTCACGCCCTCCCAAAGGCAGACGCCCATCAGATGGCGCTTTCCCATGCCCAGCACGTTGTAGAGCCCGAACTCCTTCTTGCGCCGGCGCAGGAGGAAGGCGTTCGTGTAGAAGAGAAAGAGCAGGGAAAAGACCATCAGCACGCCGCAGCCCAGATGCAGGATCGTGCGCATGATGTCCCCGCCGCGGAAGGAGAGCAGGATCTCCCCCTCGCTTAAGGCGGCCAGTATGAAGTACATGCCCGTCATGCCCAGGCAGGCCAGGATGTAGGGCAAATAGTAGCGGTAGTTCTTGCGCATGGCGCCAAAGGCCAGGCGGCGGTAGAGCCCCTTCATGCCTTCTCACCGCCCGTCGTCAGCAGCGTCAGCGCCTGGGCGATGCGCTCGTAGAAGCGCTCGTTGTCCATGTCGCCGCGGTAGATCTGGTGGAAGAGCTCGCCGTCCTTGATGAAGAGCACGCGCGAGGCGTGGCTGGCCGCCTTGACCGAGTGCGTCACCATCAGGATCGTCTGCCCGGCCCGGTTGACCCGCTCAAAGAGGGCCAGCAGCTCGTCCGTGGCGCGGGAGTCCAGCGCACCGGTCGGCTCGTCCGCCAGCAGCAGGCGCGGGTTGGTGATCAGCGCCCGCGCCACCGCCGCGCGCTGCTTCTGCCCGCCGGAGATCTCGTAGGGGTACTTCTTGAGCAGATCCGCGATGCCCAGGCGCTCCACCAGCGGCTTTAGCCTCTGGCGCATCTTGCCCGCCGGCTGGTTGGCCAGCACCAGGGGCAGGAGTATGTTGTCCTCGACGGTGAATGTGTCCAGCAGGTTGAACTCCTGAAAGACGAAGCCCAGGCTCTCGCGGCGGAAGGCCGCCACCCGGTCCTCGCGGATCTTGCCAAGGTCCATGCCGTCCAGCGTGACGGTGCCGGCGGTGGGGCGGTCCAGCGCCGCCAGTATGTTGAGCAGCGTGGTCTTGCCCGAACCCGATTCGCCCATGATCGCCACGTACTCGCCCTCTTCGGCGGAAAAGCTCACCCCGCGCAGCGCCTCCACCGGCGCGCCGCCAAAGCGCGGCACATAGGTCTTCTTCACGCCCTTTACATCCAATATGGTCATCGCGTTCGTCCTCCTTGTTGGGATGGACCTATTCTACCAGACGGGCGCGCCGCCGCTCCATCGAAGCGTCTCCCAAAATTCTTACGCTTTTGTAAGATTCGCGGCGCCCGCCGTCACTCCAGCCGCTCCTCCTGCCGCGAGAGGTCGATGCGCACGCTCGTGCCCTCGCCGGGAGCGCTTTGCAGCGCGATGTCGTGGCCCAGCGCCCGCAGTATGCGGCGGCAGAGGTAGAGCCCAAGGCCCGTGGCCCGTTTGTCGGCGCGGCCGTTGTAGCCGGTAAAGCCCCTCTCAAACACGCGCGGCAGGTCCTCCGGCGCGATGCCCACGCCCGTGTCGCGCACAAGGAGCGTCAGCGGCGCCTCCAGGGCGATGGTGATCGTGCCGCCCGCGGGCGTGTACTTCAGCGCGTTCATCAGCACCTGCTCCAGCACGAACAGCAGCCACTTTTCGTCCGTCAGCGCGCGGGCGCGCAGGGGCGCGTAGGAAAGCCCGATGCCCTTGCGGATGAACAGCGCCGAGAAGCGCCGCAGCGCCTGGCGCACCACCGCGTCCAGATCGCAGCGGGCAAAGGCGTAGTCCGTGCTGTCGGAGTCCAGGCGCTGAAAGGCCAGCACCATCTCCACGTACTGCTCGATGCGCAGCGCCTCCTCGCCCGCGCGGCGGCTCAGGTCGCTGTCCTCCCCCTGCAGCAGCAGGCGCAGCGCGGCCAGCGGCGTCTTGACCTGGTGCACCCAGGCCGTGTAGTAGTCCGCCGCCTCCCTCTCCCGCGCCTGCGCCTCCTCCCGCACCTGCGCCGCCTCCTGCCGCAGCGCCTGGATCAGACGCAGGTCGTCCTCCTCCGCCGCGGAGCGCGGCGCGGGGAAGTCCCGCATCAGCGCCGCGGGCAGCTGCAGCAGCCGCCGCATGCGCGCCCTGCGCTGCTTTTCCCGCCGGATGTCCAGCAGCGCCAGCCCGCCGCCCAGCACCGCGAACAGCAGCGCCGGGTAGATCACCGCGCTAAGCGGCAGCCCGTAGAGCGCGAACACCGAAAAAAAGATGGCCGCAAACAGCGCGAACAGCCCAAGGCCCAGCGCGTATTTCTTCCAAAAGAGCATGCGCGTCCCCTTTCCCGCTCTTTACGCCAGCTGATAGCCCAGGCCAAAGCGCGTGGCGATGAAGTCCTTCAGCCCCGCGGCCTCCAATTTCCGGCGCAGGCGGTTGACGTTGACGGTGAGCGTGTTGTCGTCCACGAAGGCGTCCGTGTCCCAGAGCCGCTCCATCAGCTTCTCCCGGCTGACCACCTTGCCGCGGTTCTCCAGAAGCGTAAGCAGTATGCGCAGCTCGTTGCGCGTAAGCTCCACGTTTTTGCCCGCAAAGCGCAGCACGCCGGCGCCTGTGTCCAGCGTCGCGCCGCGGTGCGTCAGCGGCGGCTGCACGGCGCATTCGGCAAAGTCGTAGGCGCGGCGCAGCAGCGCGCGGATCTTGGCCACAAGAAGCCCGGTGTCAAAGGGCTTGGCCACGAAGTCGTCCGCGCCCATGTCCATGGCCGCCACCTGGTTGAGGTTGTCGGCGGCGGACGAGAGGAAGAGCACCGGCACGCGGGAGACGCGGCGGATCTCGCGGCACCAGTGGTAGCCGCTGTGCACGGGCAGCTTTACGTCCAGCAGCACAAGGTGCGGCGCAAAGGCCGCGAACTCGGAAAGCACGTCGCGAAAGTCCTTCGCCGCGCACGCCTGCCAGCCCTGCGTCTCCAGCAGCCGCGCGATGCCCTCGCACAGCGCCGGGTCGTCCTCCACAAGAAAGATGCGTATCTCTTCCATATTCCATATCCCCCCATATGTCCCAAACGAGCCGGGCGGCAAAAAATACCCGCCCGCCGAAAAAACTTTTCGACGGGCGGGCGAGGTTTCCCTCTTTCCCGCGCGGGGCGGGAGAAGCGGGAGGGTCACTTCAGGAAACCGGCGACGATGCGCGCCTCGGCCTCTTCCTCGGTAAGGCCCAGCGTGCGCAATTTTACGATCTGCTCGCCGGCGATCTTGCCGATGGCGGCTTCGTGGATCAGGGCGGCGTCGCCGTCGTTGGCGGTCAGCTCCGGCGCGGCGTCCACGCGGCCGTTGCCCTCGATGATGGCGTCGCACTCGGAGTGCCCGGCGCAGGGGGCGTTGCCCACGATCTTGGAACGGTAGGCCTGGTGCGAGTCGTCCCGCGCTACGGAGCGGGAGACGAGGTTGACCGAGGAATTCGCCCCGTTCATCTCCACGACGAAATCGGTCTTGGCCTCCTGCTTCTTCTCGGTCAGTATGCGCTCGCGGATGATGAGGTGGGCGTCCTTGCCGACCACGGCGGAGGTGGAGCGCACGGTCTTGTCCACGCCGCCCAGCTGCAGGGAGTCCATCTCCAGCGTCGAGCCCTCCTCCAGATAGACCTCCGTCACCGGGTCGATGGAGCGGATGCCAAGGCCGGTGCCGATGCCCACGTGCTTCTCCTCGTAGAGCACGTGCGCGCCCTTTGCCAGGAAGAAGCGGTGGATGCCGTTGTGGCGGGCGGGCTCGCCGGTCTGCACGTGCACGCCGCAGCCGGCGACGATGCACACGTCCGCGCCCTCGCCAATGTAGAAGTCGTTGTAGACCACGTCGTCGATGTCGCCGTGGGTGACGCAGGCGGGGATGGAGACGCGCTCGCCCTTTGTGCCGGGCGCAACGCGGATGACCAGGCCCGGGGCGTCCTCCTTGTTGTCGATGCGTATGTGCTCGGTGGAGCGGCGCTCGACGCAGGAGCCGTTTTCGCGGATGGAATAGGCGTCGGCGTAGCCGGTGTCTTCGTTATAATCGGAAACCATGCTCAAAAGCTGCTTGGTGATCTCGTTCATGCTTCTCCTCCGTAGCGGACTTCCTGCTTCGGGCAGACGCCGCAGGGCGCGCCCTCGCCCGAGAGCAGCTTGCCCATCATCTCCTGCGCGCTGCCGCGCCCGGTCACCTGGCCGCCGGAGACGACCACGATCTCGTCGGCGATGGCCAGTATCCGCTCCTGGTGGGAGATGATGATCATGGAGCCGTCCAGCGTGTGGCGCAGGTCCTCAAAGACCTCGATCAAGTTGTTGAAGCTCCAAAGGTCGATGCCGGCTTCCGGCTCATCGAAGATCGAAAGGCGCGTGTGGCGCGCCAGCACCGTGGCCAGCTCTATGCGCTTGATCTCGCCGCCGGAGAGCGTTGCGTTGACCTCGCGGTCGATGTACTCCCGCGCGCAGAGGCCGACGCGGCTCAG
>CALWKN010000246.1 GCA_944381265.1 uncultured Clostridia bacterium | reverse complement strand
GCGGCGGAAATGGCGCACGAGGAAGAACACGCCAAGGCCCACGGCCGCAAAGGCCAGGAGCAGCCCCACAAAGAAGGGGAGAAGGAGGAAGAGAGAGCCGGTTACAGACATTGCATTCATTCTCCTTTCGCAGTCGGTTTGGCGGGGCGAGCCGCCCCTTCTCTTGTCTCAAGCGTCTTGCGGTACGCGGTGATGAGCACTTTCGCCGTGTCAAAGTCCAGCTTGTCGTTGAGCGCCAGGCGCTTGACCAGCTGCACATAGGGGTCGGCGGCGGCGTCCTCGCTCAGGCGGATCTTCTGGATCAGCCGGTCCAGGCGCAGGCGCACCGTCGGGTAGGTCACCCCGTACAGCGCCGCCGCCTCCTTCAGCGACCCGGAGACCAGCAGGAAGTTCTTGATGAATGTCACATCCTCATCGTCCAGGTTCGCCATCCATTCGGGCAGTATCTCCATTTGCCTCCCTCCCATATCGAGAACTTGAATATAATTCAAGTATAGCTTTTATTTTGTAAAAGTCAATAGGGAAGCACAACTTTCGTTTTTTTCTTCCGGGATTTCCGTGCATTGCCAGCATGCGGGGCGCGCGCGGCCCGCACACTAGGGGCGAAGGAGAGGGAGAAGAACGATGGCGGAATTTGTCATGGAAAAGAGCCCGCCGCTGCGGGGAGAGACGCGGGTGCAGCGGGCCAAGAACGCGGTTTTGCCGATGATGGCCTGCGCGGTGCTGACGGATGAGGAACTGGAGATCGCGGAGGCGCCGCGCCTTACGGATGTGGAGGACATGGCGACGCTATTGCGGGGGCTGGGCGTGCGCGTGGAGCGCGCCGGGAACGGCCTGCGCCTGTGCGGCGCGGACCTGAAGAACGGCGCGGCGGAGGATGACGCGGCGGAGCGCATGCGCGCCTCGGTGCTGCTGCTGGGGCCGCTGCTGGCGCGGCTGGGCCGGGCGCGCCTGCGCTTTCCCGGCGGCTGCGCCATCGGCTCGCGGCCCATCGACCTGCACATAAAGGGACTGCGGGCCATGGGGGCGCGCTTTTCCGTGCGGGAGGGCTGCGTCGAGGGCGCGGCCGAGGGCCTGCGCGGGGCCTCCGTCTATCTGGACTTCCCGTCGGTGGGGGCGACGGAGAACCTGCTGCTGGCCGCGGCGCTGGCCCGCGGCACCACCGTCATAGAGGGCGCGGCCAAAGAGCCGGAGGTGGCGGATCTTGTGCGCCTTTTGCGCCGCATGGGGGCGAAAATCGCCGGGCTTGGGCAGAGCCGCCTGACGGTGGAGGGCGTGCCGGCGCTGCACGGGGCGCGCTGCACACCCATGCCCGACCGCATCGAGGCGGGCACGCTGCTGCTCTGCGCCGCGGCCACGGGCGGGGACGTGCTGCTGCGCGGGGCGCAGGCGGCGACGCTGGGCGCGGTGATCGCCAAGCTCCAGGAGAGCGGCGCGCAGGTCCACAGCGACCGCGCCGGGCTGCGCGTGCGGGGCGGCCCCTTGCGCGGCGTGGACGTGGAGACGCTGGTCTATCCCGGCTTCCCCACCGATTTGCAGGCGCCGATGATGGCCCTATTGTGCCGCGCCGAGGGCACCTCCATACTGACGGAGCACATCTTCGAGAACCGCTTTCTGCAGGTGCCGCAGCTGCGCCGCATGGGTGCCTCCATCGCGGTGCGCGGGCGCACGGCGGTGATACGCGGCGTGGAAGCGCTGCACGGCGCGCGCGTCGCGGCCACGGACCTGCGCGCCGGCGCGGCGCTGGTGCTGGCCGGGCTCACCGCCGAGGGGCGCACGGTGATCGGCGACATCGCCCACATCGAGCGCGGCTATGTGGACCTGGCCGGGGCGCTGCGCTCCTTGGGCGCGCCGATCGAGCGGCGGGCGTGAATGCCGCGCCGCCGCTGCGCGTATAGATGCAAGCGGGAGGTGACGGAGGAGATGCGCAAGGCCCTGCTCCTGCTGCTGGCGCTCTGCTGCGCGGCGGGATTTTACGCCTTTTCCCCTCGCGAGAAGGAGACGGCGCGGGCGGCGGAGGCCGTGCGCGTCGGACAGGTGCGCGTGCTGCAGACGGAGCAGGCGGCGTCGCCAGTGCTGCTGCGCGTCTATGACGAGGGGCGGCTGGAGCGCGTGGACCTGGAGGAGTACCTGCTGCACGCGGTGGCCGGGGAGATGCCCGCCTCCTACGAGATGGAGGCGCTCAAGGCGCAGGCGGTGGCGGCGCGCTCCTACATCGCCTGGAAGATGCCGGCCTACGGCGGCGGGGGTTGCAGCCGCGGCGTGGACGCGGACGTGTGCACCGACTCCACGCACTGTCTGGCCTACTGGAGCGAGGAGGAGATGCGCGCGCACTGGGGCGCGGACTACGACGCCTGCCGCGCCCGCGTCGAGGAGGCGGTGCGCGCCACGCGCGGCGAGGTGCTGCTCTACGAGGGCAGCCCGGTGCAGGCGCTGTTCCATGCCAGCAGCGGCGGATACACGGAGGACGCCCAGGCGGTCTGGGGCACGGCCTTCCCCTATCTTACGTCCGTGGAGAGCGCGGACGGGGCGGAGGCGGAAGCGCGCTTCTCCCTTGCGGAGCTGGCGGAAAAGCTCAACGCCGCCTTCCCCGGCGCAAAGCTCACGGAAAAGAACGTAAAAGAGAACTTCCTCGTGCGCAGCCGCACGGACAGCGGGCGCGCGGACGTCGTGCGCGTGGGGGAGGTCACGGCCACGGGCAAGGCCGTGCGCGCGGCGCTGGACTTAAAGTCCACGGACTTTGCCGTCGACTACGAGGGGGACGAGGTGGTGCTGCGCACCCGCGGCAGCGGCCACGGCGTGGGCATGAGCCAGGTGGGAGCCGAAGCCATGGCGGCGCAGGGCAGCGGCTACCGCGAGATCCTGGCGCACTACTACACGGGCGTGGACTTTGGCAGTCTGCCCGAGGTATAGCCGGGCCCGATGCGGGGCAACTTACCTCCCGAGGGGAGGCGACGCCATATGCGCGGGAAATGGAAACGGTTCTGGGATCGGCACGGGTATCTCTGCGTGCTCAGCGCCTGTCTTCTGCTGGTGGCGGGCACCGCGCTGTGGACGCGCGCGCCGGAAGAGGCGGCCGAGGCGCCCAGCGTCACACGCTACGCCTCCCCCACGCCCGCGCCCACGCCGCAGCCCGCCTCGGTGGACCTGACCATAGAGCCGGCCGAGACGCCCGCGCCCTTCGTCTACCCCTGCGGCGGCGAGATCGGCATGGAGTTCGCCGCCGACCGCCTGGTCTATAACGAGACGCTGGGCGAGTACCGCACGCACGAGGGGGTGGACTTCCTCGGCAAGGAGGGCGACGCCGTGCGCGCCGCCGAGGACGGCACCGTCACCCGCGTCTGGGAGGACCCGCTGCTGGGCCACTGCATCGAGGTGACGCACCGCGACGGCTACATCACGCGCTATGCCTCCCTTGCGACGGCAGGCCTGGTCGGTGAGGGCGAGGAGGTGGCCTGCGGCCAGGTGCTCGGCACCATGGGCACGAGCGCGGCGCTGGAGTGCGGCGAGGGGCCGCACCTGCACTTTGAGCTGCGCCGCCTGCAGGAGACGCTCGATCCGATGAAATTTTTGCAGGCGGGGACCTGAGGAAGGCGTTTGCTTTTTGCGGTTTTGTGGTATAATGGAAGAAGCAAATGAGCAGGAGGTGCTTCCCCAATGAAGAAGGTCTATGTCTGCGATGTCTGCGGCTACGAGTACGACGGCGATATCCCCTTTGAGGAACTCCCCGAGGATTGGACCTGCCCCCTCTGCGGCGTGGGCAAGGACCAGTTCTCCGTGCGCGAGGAATGAGATCCCCTGCGCGGGGCAAGGGCGGTGCGGCAAGGCTGCGCCGCCCTTTTTGACAAAAACCCGGCGTCTTTTCGGCGGCCGGACGGCGGTTTTCGGACGGGAAAGCGCGGCGTTTGTCCGCGACGCTTTGACAGAAATGCCGCCGTGCGGTACAATGGGCACAGAAATACAGAAGGGAGAACACCCATGGTTCAATTGGAAACGTCTCAGTCCCGCGCGCTTACGCGCTTTTTCCCCGGCATCTGCGACACGGCGCTGCTCTCCGCCCTGCAGGGCTACATGGGCCGCGTCTGGGCGGACGACGCGCAGGACCCGCGCCTTGTCGTGGCCCGCTGCGGCGACTACATCTACTTCGGAGGCGACCCGGACAGCCCGGAGGCGGCGGACTGCATCCGCGCCGCGGAGCCCGGCTGCCACCTGGTCTCCCTGGAGGCGCGCTGGCTGCAGCGCTTTTTGCAGGTGCTCGGCCCGCGCGCCGAGGTGCAGAAGCGCTACATCGTAAAGCGCGATATGTCGCATCTGGACCGTGAGCACCTGCGGGCGCTGTGCGCGCTGCCGGAAGGCTTTGCGCTGGAAAAGGCGAACCTTGCCCAGGCGCGCGCGCTGCGCGAGATGGACTGGTCGCGCGAGTTCGTCTGGCAGTTCCCCAGCGCGGAGGACTTCTACGAGCGCGGCTTTGCCTATGTGGTGACAAAGGACGGGGAGATCGCCTGCGTGGGCTGCACCTTCTCCCTCTACGACGAGGGCATGGAGCTGGGCATCGCCACCAACCCCGCCTACCGCCGCCTGGGGCTGGCCACGGCCGCGGCGGCGCGCACGGTGCTGGAGGCGCTGGACCGCGGCTGGGTGCTCAACTGGGACGCTGCCAACCCCATCAGCCTGCGCCTTTCCTGCAAGATGGGCTTTGAGCCGGACGGCGAGTACGAGGCCGTGCTGGTGAAGGCGTAAAAAGAGAGGAAGAGGAGGAGTCGCGAGTATGTGGACGCGCGCGGAACTCAAACAGAGCGCCAAGGACGTGCTGCGGGAGAACTACTGGATGGCCTTTGCCGTCTGCCTGGTCTACGGTCTGATCGCGAGCTTTGGCACGGGCGGCGTCTCGGGCGGCGCTTCGAGCGGCGCCGCGGCGGGGAGCGCCGGCCCGGCCGTGGGCGCGCCGGTGGAGCTGCTTCCGGGCGTCGTATCGGCGATAGTGGTCATCGGGCTGTTCGGCCTAATGCTGGGGCTGGCGCTGGCCTTTGCGCTGCAGTTCTTCGTCTACGGCCCGCTGGAGGTGGGCCTTGGCCGCTATTTCCTCGAGAGCCGGCAGTTTTCCTCCAGCTTTTCGCGCCTCTTCTCCGGATTTCAGCGCAATTACCTGCGCGTGGCCGGGGGGATGTTCGTCACAGAGCTCTTCATCGGGCTGTGGTCGCTGCTGCTGATCGTGCCGGGCATTGTAAAGGCCCTGGCCTGGTCGCAGGTGCCCTATCTCCTGGCGGAGAACCCGAATCTCACCGGCGCGCGCGCCCGCGAGATCTCCGAGCAGATGACGGACGGGCAGAAGTGGGAGATCTTCCTGCTGCAGCTCTCCTTCCTCGGCTGGTACCTGCTGGGCGCGCTGGCCTGCGGCGTGGGCGTGCTGTTCGTCGACCCGTATGTGCAGGCCACGCACGCCGAGCTCTACGCCCGCCTGCGCGACCGCGCGCTGCGCGAGGGCTTCGCCACGTTGGAGGAGCTGCCCGGCCTCTGCCCCGCCGCCTAAAACGCCAAAACATCGCCCCCGGCCCTTTGCAGCCGGGGGCATTTTTGTTCTCAGAGCAGGGAAAACAGGCCGTGCAGGAGCAGGAAGGCGGCAAAGGCGCTCAGGACTCCCGGCACGACATAGGCGGACACGCGCTGCAGGACGCGCTCCAGGCGCTGCAGCAGCGCCGTGCCGCGCAGGGCGTTGTACCCCGCGTACACCAGAAGCAGCGGCAGAACGTAGACGAAGGTGTAGAGCAAAAGGAAGAGCAGCACCACCGGCAGGGCGGGGGCGCGGCTGCCCAGCAGCGCCAGGAAGCCGAAATAGGGCAGGGCGCTGCTCAGCTCCAGGAAGCAGAACGCCGCGCCGAGCAGGAAGAGCGAGAGGGGCGCAAGGCTTGCCGGTGCGGCGGCCTGCGCGTCGGCAGTCCCGCAGCGCGCGCGCCGCAGCAGGCGCAGGCCGAGCAGGAGCAGGACGGCGCCCGCGGCGGCCTGGGCGGCGCGCAGGGGCACGGGATAGGCGGCGGCCAGGCGCGACAGGGCCTGCGTCGCCCAGGCGATCAGGCCAAAGTAGATCGCCAGGCCCAGCAGCAGGTTGGCCAAGCCTATGCCGAGTATGAAAAAGAGCGTGTGCCGCTTTTTCGGGGCCATGGCCTGCAGGAGCAGCGTCTGGGCGATGGCCGTGGGGTTGAGGCAGTCCAGGAAGCTGGCGGTGAGCGCGGCGCCAAGGAGCAGAAGCATGGGGTTTTCCTCCTTCACAAAAAAAGCGCCGGGGTCCTGCCACAAAGACCTACGGCAGGAGACCGACGCGCCCGTCCGGCGACGGGATGATGTGCACTTTTCGCCCTTTTTTATACCACGGAAGCGGCGCACCTGTCAAGCGGCCCTGCGGGTTTTGCTTGACAAGGGTTGTTAGAAAGACGTAAAATATAGGGGAAGAAATCGCGAAAAGACGACAGGAGGACGACGATATGCTGACGACTGCGCATCCCATTGCAAAAATCGCCGAGGACACCTATGAGATCGACGAGTTCGACTGCGGCTCCATCTTCGTGCTGGTGGGCAAGGACAAGGCCATGGTCATCGACACGGGCACGGGCATCGGCGACCTGAAGGCCGTCGTGCGCAAGATCACGGACAAGCCCCTTGTGCTTGTCATCACCCACGCCCACGGCGACCACGTCGGCGGCCTGCCCGCCTTTGACGAGTACTACATGAACGCGGCGGACGTGGGCAAGTACGCCATGGACGGCGTGGACTTCCGCCGAGGCTACGCGCGCGCCATCGCCCAGCGCTCCGGCAAGACCTACCCCTACGACCCGGAGGCGGACATCCAGCCCTGGCCCGCGGACGCGCAGCCCGTGCGGCACGATCTGGAGGACGGGCAGAGCTTCGACCTGGGCGACCGCGTGATCACCGCCATGCGCGCCCCCGGCCACACCCCCGGCTCCATGGTGCTGCTCGATCCCAAGACGCGCATACTCTTTGCCGGCGACGCCTGCAACTGCAACACGCTCTTCGGCTCCCTGCCGGGCGAGCCCACATTCGTCAGCGTCGAGACCGCCTGCAAGGCGCTCAAGGACATCTACGCCCTCAAGGGCAAGCTCTGGGACGTCTGCTACAACGGCCACCACGACTTCCGCCCCTTCGGCAAGCCCCTGGACGACGAGGTCATGCCCAACCTCATCGCCTGCTGCGAGGCGCTGCTCTCCGGCAACTATGAGGCCGAGACCGTGCCGGGCATGTTCCCCGGCAACCCCGACCGCACCGTGATCAAGAAGGGCACCGTCATGGTCACCTTCAAGGAAGGCGGCATCCACGAGCCCAAGGCGGACTAAACGCCCAAACGACAAAAAGCGCGCCGAAGGAATGCCCTTCGGCGCGCTCAGACTGTCGAAAAAGTAGGGTTGTTCGCTTGGGGGATGCATGAAGGGGCAACTGCGCCCCCGTGCAGCATACGCTGCCCGGGGGTTCCGGCCTGCGGTGCTCCCTAACGGGAGCGTCCTCGGCCTCCAGGTTCGCTTCGCTCACCCTT
>CALWKN010000245.1 GCA_944381265.1 uncultured Clostridia bacterium | reverse complement strand
TGGTGGGTCGCAGTAGACTCGAACTACCGACCTCACGCTTATCAGGCGTGTGCTCTAACCAACTGAGCTAGCGACCCGAGCGTGAGGTTATGATAGCACAGGTGCGCCCCGCTGTCAAGCAAAACCTTTTTTCAGCGGGCGTCGGCGGGGAAGACGATGCCGGTCATGCGGCGCGCCTCGTCCATGACCATGGCGGTCTCCAGGGAGGCGCGGCTGTAGGCCTCGGCGCGCTGCGGCTCGCGCAGCAGCTGCTGGAAGAAGGCGATCTCGTGCCGCATGGGCGCGTCCTCCGTTTGGTCGTAGAGCGGGCGCGCCTGCCCCCGCCGCGGGCACAGCGTCAGGCGCTGCGGCTCGCTGATGCGGTCCACCAGCAGACTGCCGTCCTCGCCCTGGAACTCGCTGGGCAGCGCGCTGTCGGCGATCTTGGAGTAGAGGAGGTCGGCCTGGAACTCGCCGTAGTCCAGCAGTATGCTGCCCGCGCCGTCCACGCCGCCGGTAAGCTTTACGGCCGTGGACTGCACCTTGCGCGGCAGGCCGAAGAGCTTGACCACCGGATAGACGCAGTAGACGCCGATGTCCATCAGCGCGCCGTTGGAGAGCTTGGGGTCAAAGGCGTTGAGCACGATGCCCTGCTTGAACTTGTCATAGCGGGAGGAGTACTGGCAGTAGACGGCGGTGACGCGGCGCAGCCGCCCAAGCAGCGGCAGGTTCTGCGCCAGCACCGAGAACCCCGGCAGGAAGACGGACTTCATCGCCTCCAGCAGCAGCACGCCGTGCTCTTTTGCGCAGGCCTGCATGCGGCGCACCTCGGCGGCGTTGCTGGCCAGGGGCTTTTCGCAAAGGACGTGCTTGCCGGCAGAGAGCATCTGCAGTGCCTGCTCGCAGTGGGCGTAGTTGGGGCTGGCGATGTAGACCGCGTCCACCTCCGGGCAGGCGGCCAGGTCCTCCGGGCGGTGGAAGTGCAGCGGCGCGCCCTGCGCGGCGGCAAAGGCCGCGCCCCGCTCCTCGGTGCGGCTGTAGACCGCGGCAAGCGAAAACTCCGGCACGCTGCGCGCCGCCGCGAGGAACTTCTCGACGATGGCGCCCGTGCCGATCACGGCAAAACGCATATGTCACGCCTCCTTTTGCTGTCGGCACAGGCCGACGAACCAGTCCCAGATGGGCTGCATGCCCTCGTCCAGCAGGCGCTCCGGGTGCCACTGCGTGGCCAGCAGCGTCTCCCCGGCCTCGTAGGCCTCGATGACGCCGTCGGGGCTGACGGCGGAGAGCGAAAGGCCCGGGGCCAGCGTCTCCACCGCCTGGTGGTGGGTGGAGTTGACGGTGAGCGTCTGCGCCCCGCCGAATATGCGGCTGAGCAGCGTGCCGGGGCATACGCGCACCTCGTGGCGGGTCTCCTTGTTCTGGTGGGCGATGTGCACCTGCGGCCGGTCGAAGATGTGCTGGCAGTGCGTGCCGCCCAGGGCCACGTTGAGCACCTGCTCGCCGCGGCAGATGGCCAGGATCGGCTTTTTCGCCGCGAAGAAGGCGCGCGCCAGGGCGATCTCGGTCACGTCGCGCTCGCGCGGCACCGGCTCGGCCTTCTCGTGCAGGGGGGCGCCCAGGGCTTCCGCGCCCAGGTCCCCGCCGCCGGTGAGCAGCAGGCCGTCAAAATGCTGTAGGACAAAGGCCACGTCCTCCGCCTCCAGCGCCCGGCAGACGTAGAGCGGGCGGCCGCCGGCGCGCTCTACCGCGTTGCAGTAGTTGGTCCCCGGCGCGCTGTCGTCGCCGTAGACGAGGGAGGCAATGGCGATCAGGGGCTTGTTCATGTGTGCAGGACCTCTTTTCCCGAATCTCTTCCCCATTGTAGCGAAATGCGCCGCCGCTTGCAAGCGCGATGCGCCTTTTACGAAAACCTAACACACGGGCGGGGCGGGATCTGCTATACTCTTCGGGACAACGCAATAGACGGTTCGTGACCATCCCGTCGGTAAAAAAAACTACGGATCGCACCGCCCAACGCCGCGGCTTTTCCTCTTTTTTGGGGGAGGAATACCTGCGCGCCGGGCGTTTTGCCGTGTGCGCGGCGTGTGTTTTGCAAAAGTGGGGAGCGGTCGCGCCTCCTCTTTTTTGCGTGCGCGTTTATTAGGAAAAGGAGAGATCGATCATGACGACAAACGAGAATGCGCGCAAGGGACTGCGCCGCCTGGTGCGCGGCGCGCTGATCGCCGCGGTGTATGCCGTGCTCTGCGCGGCGCTGCTGCCCATCTCCTACGGCGAGGTGCAGTTCCGCGTCAGCGAGGCACTGACCGTGCTGCCCATACTGCTGCCCGAGGCCGTGCCCGGGCTGTTCGTCGGCTGCCTGCTGGCCAACCTCATCGGCGGCGCGGGGATACTGGACATCGTCTTTGGGTCACTGGCCACGCTCCTGGCCGCGGCGCTGACCTATGCGCTGCGCCGCCTGCCCGCCTGGGCGGCGGTGCTGCCCGTGGTCGTGATCAACGGCCTTGTCGTCGGCTGGGTGCTCCACGTCGCCTACGGCGCGCCGCTGCTTTTGTCGATGGGTTCCGTGGCGCTGGGGCAGGCGGTGGTGGTCTACGTTCTCGGCCTGCCGCTAATGCACCTTTTGCGGCGCCGCCTGCCGGAGAGACTGCTGCACTGAGAATTTGTGCACTCTTTTTTTGCGAATGCCCCGTTTTCGGTGCGCAACCTGCGCGCATTCCGCAAGGTTTTCCCGAAATTTCGGGGAAAAATGTGGAAAATCTCTTTCTTTTTGCGGCGAAGTGGGCTATACTGAAAGTAGCTATAGAGACTTAGAGCCGTGAGAAGAGGAGGTGTGCGCGCATGACGACGATCAGTGGAAAGAAGGCCCTCACGCTCTGTATCCTCAAGGTCCTCCGGGCGCATTCCTCCAGCGAGCGGCCGTTGACGATCGCCCAGCTGGAGGAGCATATCGAGCGGGACTACGGCATGAAGGTGGGCCGCAACGCCATCTCGCGCAATCTCTCCCTCCTGCGGGAGATGCAGTACCCCATACGCACGGGCCCCGGCGGCAAGGGCGCGTACCTGGAGCCGCTCTTCTCCGACATGGAACTGCGCGTGCTCATCGACAGCGTGCTGCTGAGCCGCTACATTCCGCCGCAGGAGGCGCGCGAGCTCATCGGCAAGCTCAGCACGCTGGGCCGCGCCGGTTTTTCCAGCGGCGTGCAGGACGTGCAGGCCGTGGACAAGTGGCAGCGCATGCACCACAAGGACTTCTTTGAGTGCATGGAGGGGCTCAGCCGCGCGGTGCGGGAGCACCTGCAGGTGCGCTTCGTCTACTGCCGCGTGGGCACGGACGGCGAGCTCATACCGGACGGGCGGGCGCGGCAGGCGCACCCCCTGGCGCTGCTGTGCGCGCAGGGGCAGTACTATCTGCTGGCCAGCTACGACGGCGCCATGGAGCTGCGCCACTTCCGCGTGGACCACATGCGCGACCTTGCGGTGACGAGCCTTGCGGCGCTGACGCCCTACGACTTCCCGGAGTTCCGCGGCGGCGTGGACCTGGCGCGCTACGCGGCCGAGCACCGCTATATGTACAGCGGCGAGCCGATGCGCGTGACGCTGCGCATGCCGCTGACCGCCGCCGGGCAGGTCTACGACGCCTTCGGCCATTACGCGCAGATGGTGCCCAACGACGACGGCAAGACCATGGACGTGCGCCTGCGCTCCAGCCTGGAGAACATGCGCATATTCGCGCTGCAGTACGCCAGCGTCTGCGAGGTGATCGAGCCGCGCGAGCTGCGCGAGCAGGTCAGGCGCGACGTGCAGAAGATCGCCCAGCGCTACGAATAAAAAAGGGCCCCCATGCTTTCACATGGGGGCCCTTTGGTCCGTTTTACGGTACGAGGCGCACGCGGAAGTCCTCGTCCACGGTGAGGCGGATGTCCGCGGCGGCGGCGCGGGCCCGGGCGATGGCGTGCTCCAGCTCCTCCTCGTCCGGCACGTGCAGGTAGTAGTCGCGGAAGAAATTGTCCAGGAAATCCTCTATGTCGCCCTCGATGATCAGCGTCGGTATGGCGTGGCACATCTGCACCAGCATGCCCGCCATGAGCGTGGCGCGCAGGCGCGTGCGGTCGGTCTCCTCCTTCGTCTGCGGCGCCCCGCACAGCGAGCACCAGAAATCATAGCGCTTCTCCTGCTGGCGGCGGAAGTTCGTGTCGCAGGCGCAGACCTCCGCCACAAAGCGCGCCGTGGCCGGCTGCTCCATCAGCATGCGCATCCAGATGCGCATATTGGCCGTCTCCAGCGCAAGAAGGCTGTCGTGCAGAGCCTGCAGCTGCGGCAGGGGGCTGATGGCGGCGCACAGGTCCCGCTGCAGTTCGTAAAAGATCTGCAGGGCCAGGGACTCCTTGCTCTCAAAATAATAGGTGAACAGGCCAAGCTTGGAGTGCGCGCCCTCCACGATGTCCTTTATGGAGGTAGAGGCGTAGCCGCTGTGGGAAAAGCGGCGGCGGGCCGAAGTGTAGAGCGCCTTCTGCGTTTCGACGCCGTTGCGGTAGACAGGCATGACCACCCTCCTTCCCGTGCGC
>CALWKN010000244.1 GCA_944381265.1 uncultured Clostridia bacterium | reverse complement strand
TCTGACCGCACCATCCACGAGTACATCGACAAGATCTGGCACCTGGAACCGCTCCACGGAGGCAAATAAGTCCTATGCCGAAACTCAAGCACGACTCCCAAAGCGAGAAGTATCGCTGGCCGCAGGGCGCACGCCCCTGCGGCTCTTGCGTGCGGCTGCGCATCTCCGCGCCCGAGGGCGCCAACTGCACGCTGCGCCTCTGGACGGAAAAGGGCGAGGAAAAGCTGCCCATGCGCCTTCGCGGGTACATGGACGACGCCTTCCTCTATGAGATCACCCTCACCCTTCCCGAGGAGCCCGTGATCCTGTGGTACACGTTCCTCGTGGACGCGGACGGGGAGATGCTCTGGTACGGCAACAACCCGGAGGGCCTGGGCGGCGAGGGGCAGGTTTCCCCGCACCTGCCGCCCTCCTTCCAGATCACGGTGTACGACCGCGCCTACACCGTCCCCTCCTGGATGCACGACGGCGTCATGTACCAAATCTTTGTGGACCGCTTCTGCGACGGCGGCGCGCCCCTGCTGGACAAAAAGCCCGGCCTGGTCACGCACGCCTCCTGGGACGAAAAGCCCAACGAGTACTCCAACGCGCCCCTGGGCAGCAACCTTGGGCACGACTTCTTCGGCGGAAACCTCGCGGGCGTCATCCAGAAGCTGCCCTATCTGCGCAAGCTCGGCGTCACCGTGCTCTACCTGAACCCGATCTTTGACGCCCAGTCCAACCACAAGTACGACACGGGCGACTACACGCACGTGGACCCGACCTTTGGCACGAACGAGGACTTTGAGCGCCTGTGCCGCGCCGCGCGGCAGAACGGCATGCGCGTCATGCTCGACGGCGTGTTCTCCCACACCGGGGACAACAGCGTCTACTTCAACCGCTACGGCCTGTACGACTCGGTGGGCGCCTACCAGTCCAAGGACTCGCCCTACGCCTCCTGGTACCGCTTCCGCGACTTCCCGGAGGAGTACGACTGCTGGTGGGGCGTAAAGACCCTGCCGGAGGTGGACGAAAACTGCCGCAGTTACCGCGACTTCATCATCTACAACGAGGACAGCGTGGTGGCGCAGTGGCTGGAGCGCGGCGCGTCCGGCTGGCGGCTGGACGTGGCGGACGAGTTGCCGGACGACTTCATCTGCGAGCTGCGCGCCCGCGTAAAGCTGGAAAACCCGGAGGCGGCGGTGCTGGGCGAGGTCTGGGAGGACGCCTCCAACAAAGTGGCCTACGGCCAGCTGCGCTCCTACGCGCTGGGCCGCTCGCTGGACAGTGTGATGAACTACCCGCTGCGCACGGCGCTGCTGCGCTTTTTCACCGGCCAGGGCACGGCGCGGGACTTTGCCCGCGTGGTCAACTCCCTGCAGGAGAACTACCCGCCGCAGATGTTCTACGCGCTGATGAACCTCATCGGCAGCCACGACCGCGCCCGCGCGCTCAACGCGCTCTCCGGCCTCTCCGGCGAGGACGCGCCGAAGGAGACCTGGCGGGACCTCGTGCTGGACGACGCGCACTACCGCATGGCCAAGCAGCGCCTGATGGCACTGTTTGCCCTGGTGTGCGCGCTGCCGGGCATGCCCACCATCTACTACGGGGACGAGGCGGGGATGCAGGGCGCGGGCGACCCCTACAACCGCGGCGCCTATCCCTGGGGGCGCGAGGACCAGGAGCTGATCGACTTCTATGCCCACACCATCGCCCGGCGGCGGGCCGAGCCGCTGTGGCGGCGCGGGGAGATGTCGCTGCTGGCCCCGCACCCGGACGCGCTGCTGGTGGTGCGCCGCATCGCCAACGGCCGCGACGCGCTGGGCGAGAAGGCGCGCAGCGGCGCGGTGCTCTTTGGCATCAACCGCAGCCAGACGCCGCTGACGCTGCTGCTGGACCGCAGCGACGAGCGCCTAGCGCCCTTTGCCCGGCGCCTTGGCGAGATCACGCTGCCGCCGCTGACGCCGATGTATTTTAAGGCGTAAAAAGACACTTGCGCGCGGCGTTTCCGTGCGCTATCATATGGGTATACTGTCTGTAGGACACAAAGGAGGTGGAACGCCCATGTTCACGGTCAACAAGGAAATGACGATCGGCGAGGTGATCCGCAAGGATCCCGAGACCGCTAAGCTCCTCAACCAGTACGGCATGCACTGCACCAGCTGCCCCTTCTCCCAGATGGAGTCCCTGGAGCAGGCCGGCATGGTCCACGGCTGCGACGTCGACGCCCTGGTCAAGGCGCTGAACGAATACTTCGCCGCCAAGGCGTAAATTGCACAAGCGCAAAACGCGCGGTTCCGGAAACACCCGGGACCGCGCGTTTTTTTTCGGGTGGATGGGGCTGACGCCCCACCCACCCGCCCTCGCCCAACGCTGACGCGTGGGCGCCCCGGCGAGCGGCTGCGCCGCTCGCCGGCCGGGGGAGCAACTCCCCCGGACCCCCACCGGGAAAGCCCGCCGAAACGCCGGGCGCGGCGTCTCCGATCGGGGCGTTCGGCGGCGTTCCCCTTACGCGCAGGCGACGGGCCGGCGCGCGCTCTCCCGAGGGGTTCGGGGAGCCGCAGCTCCCCGACTTGTATCCGGCGGTCCCGCAGGGACCGCTTCCGCTTTTCCCCGCGCCGCAGGCGCGGGGAAAAGGGGTGGGTGGGCGGGCATCGGGAGACGGGCCGAAGGCCCGTTCTCCCGATAAAAAAGGCGGCCGCGATGCGCGGCCGCCAGAGGGTGTAAAACGTGGGGATTATTCTTCGTCCTCGTCCTTCTTCTGCTCCGGCTTTTCGTCCTTCATGGCGACAGCCTGCTCGGGGGCGAGCTTGTTGTAGAGGTCCATGTACATCTTGGCGCTGTGCTGCCAGCTGTAGTCGCCGCGCATGCCGTTGCTGATGACCTTGCGCCAGGACTTCTTGTCCTCGCGGTAGGTGTTGGTGGCGCGGGTGATGGCGTCGAGCATATCGTGGGCGTTGTAGGAGTAGAAGGTGAAGCCCTTGCCCTCGCCCGTGACGGGGTTGAAGGCGGGGACCGTGTCCTTCAGGCCGCCGGTCTCGCGCACGATGGGCACGGTACCGTAGCGCATGGCGATCATCTGCGACAGTCCGCAGGGCTCAAAGGCCGAGGGCATCAGGTAGAGGTCGGCGCCGGCGTAGATGCGGTGCGAGAGCTCGGGCGCCATCTGGTTCCAGGAAGCGACCTTGCCCTGGTAGCGGTGCGCGGCCCAGTTGAAGAGGTTGACGAACTTCTCCTCGCCCATGCCCAGCACCACCAGCTGCACGTCCAGATTCATGATCTCCGGCAGCACGCGCTCCACCAGGTCCAGGCCCTTTTGCGAGGACAAGCGCGTGACCATGGCGATCAGCGGCACGTCGGGGCGGATCTCCAGCCCCAGCTCCTCCTGCAGCGCCGCCTTGCAGACAGCCTTGCGCTTGCTCTGGGTGACGACGTTGTAGTTCTGCGCGATCAGCGGATCCTTGTTGGGGTTGTACTCGTCGACGTCTATGCCGTTGAGTATGCCGGTCAGGCTCTCGTGGCGGGCGCGCAGCAGGCCGTCCAGGCGCTCGCCGTAGTAGGCGGTCTGGATCTCGTTGGCGTAGGTGGGGCTGACGGTGGTGATCTCGTCGGTGTAGACCAGGCCGCCCTTCATGAAGGAGGCCGCGCCGAAGAACTCCAGCTTGTCGCTGGTGTAGGCGTCCCAGCCAAGGCCCATCAGGTCCTCGATGTAGTCCATGCCAAACACGCCCTGGTACTGCAGGTTGTGGATGGTAAAGACCGTGTGGATGCCCTGGTAGAAGGGCAGGGCCGCGTACTGCCGCTTGAGCAGCACGGGGATGAGGCCCGTCTGCCAGTCGTGGCAGTGCAGTATGTCGGGCTTGTAGTCGATGAGAGGCAGGGCCTCCAGCACCGCGCGGTCAAAGAAGGCGAAGCGCTCGCCCTCGTCGCCGCCCCAGCCGTAGATGGAGGGACGGTTGTAGTAGAACTCGTTGTCGATGAAGTAGAAGGTGACGCCGTCGAGCTTGAGCGTTTCGATGCCGCAGTACTGCCGCCTCCAGCCGAGGTTGACGTAGAAGTACGTCAAGTGCTCCATCTGCTCCCGCCACTTGGGCGCGACGTCGCGGTACAGGGGGAGGATGACCCGCACTTCCGCCCCGAGCTTTTTCAGCTGCTTGGGCAGGGCGCCGGTCACATCCGCCAGGCCGCCGGTCTTGACAAAGGGTACGCACTCCGAGGTTGCAAACAGGATCTTCACGCATCTCCCGCCTTTCTGGTCCATTGCCTCCCCTTTCCGGGCCGTAAGGGGCCGCAAAGGGGCGCGGCGCGGGGCGGGGAAGGCGCTGCTTCCCGCCCCGGCCACTTCACGAAAACACTTTTTCGCCGCCCTAGATCACCGCGTTCTTCTCGATGACGACCGGGTAGCTCTCCTGGCCGACGATGCGGCGGTCGCGCTTGATGAACGCGTTCTTGTCCGAGATGACGTTGCTCAGCTGCGCGCCGTCCTGCACCTCCACGCTCTGCATGAGTATGCAGTCCTTGACCACCGCGCCCTTGCCCACGCGCACGCCGCGGAACAGAACGGAGTTCTCCACCGTACCCTCGATGATGCAGCCATCGGCCACGAGGGAATTGACCGCCTTGGCGCCCGCCTCATAGCGCGCGGGCACCTCGTCCTTGACTTTAGTATACACCGGATTGGGGCGGTAAAGCAAGGGGGTGCGGATCTGCTCGTTCAAAAGGTCCATGTTCAGCTTGTAGTAGGAATAGATCGACTCGATGCGCGAGACGTAGCCCTCGTACTTGTAGCCGTAGACCTTGAGCTCCGAGAGCTGGTTGATCAGCACGTCGCGCACGAAGTCCGTGCGGTAGTGCGCGGCCGTGATCTCCACAAGGTAGGTCAGCAGGGCCTTGTCCATCAGGTAGACGTCCATGGAGACGTTGGGGTAGCTGTGCAGGTGGGGCGAGACCTCGATGTCGGTGACGCGGTTGTTCTCGTCGAGCTTCAGGTAGGTCCTGTCGGCGTCGCTGAACAATTCGCCCTCGCCCGGGACGTTGTAGAGGATCGTGATGTCCGCGCCGGAGTCCAGGTGCTTTTGCATCATGTCGTCGAAGGTGGTGTTGAACACCGTGGACGAGCCGGAGATCAGCGCATAGCGCTGGGAGGCGCGGCGCACATAGCCGAGGTTGGAGCGGATGGCGTCGAGCATGCCGGCGTAGGCGCCGGAGCTGGAGCGGGTGACGTAGGGCGGCAGTATGAACAGGCCGTCGCGCTTGCGGTTCAGGTCCCAGGCCTTGCCGCTCTCCAGGTGGTCCATCAAGGAGTGGTAGTTGCGCTGGGTGATGAGGCCCACGTTCGTGATGCCGCTGTGCACCAGGTTGCTTAAGAGCACGTCGATGACGCGGTAGCGGCCGCCGATGGGCATGGCGGCGATGGAGCGCGAGCGCGTAAGATCGCGCAGGCGGACGTCGTTTTCATCGCTGGTATAGATCAGACCGAATACGTCTTTCATTTTGCATCCTCCTCAGCGGCCTTGGCTTCGCGCTTGGCCAGAACTTCCATGTCGATCTGCTCGCCGGGCTTTACCACCGAGTACTCGGGCAGCACGGTCTCCTGGCCGACCACGGCGATGCGGCCGTTGCCGCCCACGACGCTGTCCGGCCCGACCACGGCGTTCTCCGAGACGAT
>CALWKN010000243.1 GCA_944381265.1 uncultured Clostridia bacterium | reverse complement strand
GATCATACGGGTAGCCTCCTTTGTCGTTCGGATCTCGCATCAAACAGGTGCGGTGTACTTGAGACTATGATACCAGTCCCTTCCCAAAAAAGCAACCCTTTTTTAAGATATTTTTTACATTTTTTCTCCACCCTCTCCGGGCGAAAATCCCTGTTTTTCGGGAAATCTCCTCGAATTGTTTCCCGCGCTTTTACATTGTTGCTTAACCCTTGATTAACACTTCTTCTCCGTTGTTCCGCAATATGGTTCGGCAAAAAAGAACCGCCCGGGAAAACCCGGACGGCTCTTTTGTTCGCGTATGGCCGAACGATCAGCCCTTGACGGCGCCGATGGTAAGGCCCTTGACGAAGTACTTCTGGAAGAAGGGGTAGGCCAGGATGATGGGGCCCATGGTGACCATGGCCATGGCCATACGGAAGGTCTCGGAGGGCAGGTTCGCGATCATGGACGCGAGCGCGCCGACCTGAGAGGCCATCTCACGCAGGAAGCGGATGTTGTTCAGCGTCTGGTAGATGGTGTACTGCAGGTTGTAGTACTTAGACTCGTCGACCAGAAGCATGCAGTTGAAGAAGTTGTTCCAGATGCCGATGGCGGCGAACAGAGCGACCGTGGCAAAGCCGGGCACGGCCAGCGGCACGACGATCTGCAGCAGCGTGCGCCACTCGCCCGCGCCGTCGATGCGGGCGGACTCAATGACAGCCTCCGGCACGTTGGACTTGTAGAAGGAGCGCATGATCAGCACCCAGTACGCGCTGAAGGACAGGGGCAGGAACAGGGCCCACAGCGAGTTGCCGATGTGCAGGATCTGGCGGCAGGTGACGTAGAAGGCGACGGTACCGGCGTTGAACAGCTGCGTAAAGAAGCTGATGAACGTAAACGCCGTGCGCCAGCGGAAGTCGCCGCGGGAGATCGGGTAGGCGTACAGGCCGACGGAGCACACGCACAGCACGGTGCCTACGACCGTGGCGATGATGGTGTTCTTGTAGGCCGTGCCGATGATGGAGCCCTTGGAGAACAGGAACTTATAGGCTTCCACCGACCACTCCTGCGGCCAGAAGCCGTAGCCGTAGGTCGTCAGCGCTTCTTCCGAGGTGAAGGAAGCGATGATGATGACCCAGATCGGGACGACGGTGATGAGAACCGCGATGATGAAGATGATGTTCAGAAGGATATTCGCGCCGTTGGAGAGCTCGTTCATATCCTTGTTTTTCTTGACAACTTTGACCTTTGCGGTGGCATGCGTCTGCGAAGTCATGAATTACGCTCCTCCTTTCTTTAGAACATGGCCATTTCGGGAGAGACCTTGCGGACGATCAGGTTCGTGGTGAGAACCATGATGAAGCCGACGACGGACTGGAAGAAGGCCGCGGCCGAGGCAAGGCCGAGCTGGGCGCCCGTCTTCATCGTGTTGTAGACGTAGACGTCCAGGGTGGTGGACACGTTCTTCAGCGGGCCGGAGCCGTTGGGAACGGAGTAGAACATATCGAAGTCGCCGTTGAAGATGCGGCCGACGGCCAGGATCTGCAGCAGCACGATGGTGGGCAGCAGCAGGGGCAGCGTGATGTTGGTGATCTGCTTCCACTTGTTGGCGCCGTCGATGGCGGCCGCCTCGTAGAGCTCCTGGTCAAAGCCGGTCAGCGTCGCCAGGTAGATGATCGAGTTGTTGCCCGTATACTTCCAGATATTACAGAAGACGAAGATGAAGGGCCAGTACTGGGGAGAAGAGTAGAAATTGACGGTCGGCTGTCCCAACGCCTTGAGCCACTGGTTGAAGACGCCGTTGGCGCTGACGAAGGCGTAGACCACGTAGGCCACGATGATCCAGGAAATGAAGTAGGGCATGAAGAGGATGGTGTGATAGATCTTGGCCAGTATGCGGTTGCGCAGCTCGTTGACCATGATGGCCAGCGCCACGGACAGCACCAGGCCCAGCGCCATGAAGACGATGTTGTAGCCCAGGGTGTTGCGCAGCACCATTGCCGCGTCAGGGGTGTTGAAGATGAACTCGAAGTTGGAGAGCCCGACCCACTCGTTGTCTACGAACAAGCTGTAGATGAAGCGGTTCTGGATCCAGTAGTCCGCCGGCGGCGTGGCCAGCTGGTAGCGCTTGAAGGCCAGGATCAGGGCCGGCATCGGCAGGTAGGCGAAGCAAAACAAGAATACCAGGCCGGGCAGCAGCATCGTCAGGAACGCCAGATGCCGCTTGACCTCACCCGAGCCCCACTTATTGTGCTTCAGTGTCTTTGCCGTTGCGGGCGACAGTGCGGATTTTGCAGCCATTGTTTCTCCTCCTGTTCTAAGAATATGACCTCGCGGTACAGCAAACGGCGCGCCGCCCGCCGGCGGTGCCCGCTCCTCTGAACCCCAGCACGCACCCGCTGCCCGACGGGGGGAACAGCACGCCCCCCTGCGGCGTTTACTAGCCAGGGGGAGCGCGATGGTTTCGGACGGCCCGTGCGCTTTCGTCCTCTGTATTATAGCATCATCGGTTTACATTTACAATCCCTTTGTTAAGAAAAAACGTCAGAATTTCTATTTATTTTGACCGTCTTTTTTACAAGAGATTTGGCCACCTGTCACAAAAATCATCGCCCGCGGCCCCCCATTCCGCATCGAGGAACGCGGCCCGCGGCTGCCCCGTTGGCGGACTTTCCGAAAAATGGTTCTGAAAGCATATCCACTTTCCGCCCTTTCTACTATATAAATTGCTATGCGGGAATGACGGCAGGAATTCCCCTCTTCGGCGGCGAATTCTCCTTACCCAAACGACACCGCACAAAGGAGGCATATCCATGGATCTTACCAGCAAAAAGCGCCTGAACGACGGCCGGGAGATGCCGGTGCTCGGCCTTGGCGTGTTCCGCTCCAAGGACGGCGAGGAGACCTACAACGCCGTGCGTTGCGCCCTGGACGCGGGCTACCGCCACATCGACACGGCCGCCGCCTACCACAACGAGGCGTCCGTGGGCCGCGCCATACGCGACAGCGGCATACCGCGCGAGGAGATCTGGATCACCACAAAGCTGTGGAACGGCGAGATCCGCGCCCACAACGAGGAGGCGGCGCTGGAGGCGAGCCTGCGGGCCCTTGGCACGGACTATGTGGACCTGTACCTGATCCACTGGCCGGTGCGCGAGGAGCAGGGCTACCTGCGCGCCTGGAAGAAGATGGAGGCGTTCCGCCGCCGCGGCCTTGCCCGCTCCATAGGCGTGAGCAACTACCATATCCACCACCTGGAGGACGTGCTGCGCGAAGCGGAGGTGGTCCCGGCGGTCAACCAGGTGGAGTGCCACCCGGAGCTTACGCAGGTAGAGCTGGCGGACTTCTGCGCCGGCAAGGACATCGCCTTTGAGCCCTGGTCGCCGCTGGGCGCGGGCAAGCTGCTGCAGGACCCGACGCTGCTGTCCATCGCCGAAAAGTACGGCAAGACTGTAGCGCAGATCATACTGCGCTGGGATCTGCAGCGCGGCTTCATCTGCATCCCCAAGTCCGTGCATAAGGAGCGCATCGAGGCAAATGCGCAGATCTTCGACTTTGCGCTTGCGCAGGAGGACATGGACCGCATTTTCGCCCTCAACAAGAACGCCCGCGTCGGCGCCGACCCGGAGACGTTCACCTTTTGATTGCGCCCCGTGCTGTCTTCGACAGCCCGGGGTTTCGGCTGGCTTATTGCGCCTATGGCGCAAACGCTCAGCCTCCAGGGGCTTCGCCCCCTTCATCTGCGCCCCGCTCCGGTCGAAAGGCCGGGGCGGTTTTTCTTTGGAGAGAGACGTTTTGTCGCCTGCCGTGCCGGGCGACGAACTGTCGCGCCGTTCTCCCTGCCGGATCTCGGGCATAGACCTGGCTGTAAGGGGAGGTGTGGCGATTTTGGAAGGGCTGCGCTTTGCGGTGGCGCTGCTGCTGCTGGTCTTTGGCGCGGGGTTCGCGCTGCGTTTTCGCGGCATCCCGCTGCGGGGGGCCTTCCGCCGCGCCCCGGACGGCGGCGCGGGGGCGCTCTCGCCCGGTGCGGCGCTCTCCTCGGCGCTGTGCGGCACGCTGGGCGTGGGCACGGTGCTCTCCGCCGTCTCGGCGCTGACGGAGGGCGGGCCGGGCGCGCTGCTGCCCCTGCTGCTGGGAACGCTGACGGGCGCGAGCCTGAAGTACGCCGAGATCGCGCTCACGCTGCGCCTGCGCAAGCCGGGTCTGCCGGGGCCCCTTTCGCCGCTTGCGGCCTGCAGCCCGCACCTTGCGCGCCTGTACGCGCTGCTGCTTTTGCCGGTCTCGCTGCTTGGCATGGGGAACCTTGCGCAGGTGCAGGCGCTCTCCTCGGCGCTGACGCAGGGGATCGGCCTGCCGCGGCCGCTGCTGGCGCTGGCCGTGCCGCTGCTGCTGCTGCCGCTGTGCAAGGGCGGCATTGCGCGCATCGGGCGCGCGGCCTCGCTCTGCCTGCCGGTGGCGGCGCTGCTCTACGTCGCCGCCTGCGCCCTCGGCCTGTGGCGCCTGCGCGCGGCGCTGCCCGCGGCGCTGGGCGCCGTGCTGGAGGGCGGCCTGCGCTTCCGGCCGGAGCTGCTGGCGCTGGGCGTGGCGCGCGGCCTGTTCCTCTGCGAGGCGGGGCTTGGCACCTCGGCCTTCGCCCACGGCCAGTCCCGCGCCGAAGCGCGCACGCAGGGGGCGC